>JBAXRT010000007.1:0-39419 GCA_037131065.1 bacterium
TTTTACAATTGCAAGGCCAAGTCCTGTTCCCCCGCTCTTCGTTGTAAAATAAGGCTGAAATATCTTTTCTGCCTGGTCGGACGTTATTCCCCCGCCCGAATCGGTAATTTCAACGATCCACATATCATCCCTCCTTTCAATGCCAATGCGGATCTCTCCCTTTTTTTCTTTTCCGATCGCCTCAACCGAATTGTTGAACAGGTTAGTAAACAACCGTATCAGCTGTTTCCTGTCGCCCGAAATAAATGGTCTTTCCCGGGGATGTTCCGTAATGAAATCAATGTTTTCCTGGTTCTGGTAAATGCCAAGAGAAGCCTCGATCACTTCTGAAACATCAATCTTTTCAATGACAGGCAAAGGCATCTTGGCAAAATCAGAAAACTCGGTCGCTATAACCGACAGGGCCTCAATCTGGTCAGTAAGCGTCCGTGTAAATTTTTCGAGACGTTTGTCCCAGTCGGGAGTTTTTTCATCCCATGCTTTTTGCAGGTATTGAACGCTCAGCTTCATTGGTGTGAGCGGATTTTTGATCTCGTGGGCAACCTGTTTGGCCATTTCACGCCAGGCGCCTTCCCGTTCCGACCGCGTTAGTTTTTCCACACTCTCTCCCAGCTCCTGGATCATCCTGTTGTATTCATCAACCAGTTTCCCTATCTCATCCCTTCGCTCCCATTGAATCTTTTCATTGGTAGCTCCCAGCTTAAGGTGTCCTATCTTATTAGCCAAAAGTTGGAGAGGAGCGGTGATATATTTCGAAACAAAATAGGCAATGAGAATCCCGATTAGGATAAGCAACAGGTAAATATTAATAAAGGCCACAAGGAAAGAGGAGATCTCTTTTTTTATTTCATCCTGTCTTGAAAAAAAAGGCAGGTTGATATAGCCCAGAAAAACGTTACGATCGTTATATAATGGAATATAAGTGGAGCTGTAGGAATAGCTCCCGATCTTTTCCTGGTGAATAAAGATGGAGCTCTTTTCGTGTTTCAGGTTCCAGTAAGCTTCTGGATCGATCTGTGTTGAGATCAGTGATTCATCAAATACCTGCGGGCGGCTGGAGGCAACGATCTGACCGATGCCATCATAAATGTTGATGTCGGTGAAAAACACATTCGACAGTTTGACCAGTAAGTTTTCCAGCTCCTCGTGCCCGGATTCGGTCAGGTTATCGGAATTCCCGAACTTATGCTGAAACTCAACGAAAATCGACATGGTCTTTTCATTCAGATAATCGGCGTTTTTATTCGACGTAAGTCTCACAATATTTACAATCACGACCAGCCCTATGATGATAAATGAGATCAGAAGAATACCCATGGTTGCGGTCTGAAGCCTTAACCTCAGAGAGCCGGCAGAAAAACCTGAAACAGCTGGCAACCTGGTAAGCAGAACAAAAATCACGGTCGCCAGCCCCATGAATAGAAAAAGATAGGAGAATGGGGAAATGATTGTCAGAAAACTCTCCTGTTTTTTACTTATGATCAGATCATTGGCCTGATTTATCTGGTAATGGTAATGATTCATGCCATCAAAGACGAAAAAAATCTCCCCGTTGCTGTTGTCAAGATAATGTTCCAGGTCAAAGCAAAATGCATATTTGCCAAGGCGGTGAAATAGTTTGGTGTTCTGATAAAAGGCACAGGAATAATCGGAGATGTCAGGGAAATCCGTAACCTTTTTGTTTATAAGTAGTTCCGGATAGCCGAGATCCTTATAAATATATTTGGAGTTGATCTCAAGGTAAAGAGGCAGAACTGATGCTCTCCCGTTAATCTCCACAGGCAGGGGAAGAACGGCAAGGTAATTTTCGTACCCGAACCCAAGGTCAAGGAAGAAAAGGTGTTCCGAAAGTGTTTTCGACCCAAAATCCCTGATCACTTTTGTAAAGTATTCATTGCAACCCACAAGGTAACCCTGGGGCTGAACCATCAGCTTTTTATTTTCCGTGCACAATGTTATCTGCACATTAAACTTTGCCCAGTATTCGCTGGTCATGTGCGACATGATAATTCTTCCGATCGAATCATTTTGCAGCTCTCCGTTGCCTGCAAAATCTGTTTCTTCTGCAATTTCAATCACTCTCTTGTCAGACAGGATCCGCTTCTCCAGCTGTGAAAAAAGGATCTCAGTAACCGGGTTGCGCGTCGATGCGAGTTTTACGGCGAGGATCTTCCTTTTCTCTTTCTCTTTATAATCGTTTGAGTAATTACTGATGACTGTTGTAATAGCAGCAGCAAAGATCAGTGATATGAAGATGGCTGCAGGACGCGGGTTTTCTCCAGGTCCGTTTCCGGATAGGAATCCGGACCTTTGTAATATACCCATGAACACCAGGAAAAGGGTTACCCAGATGCCCCAAATGATTACCAATCCGTAAAGACTTGTCCAGTTGAGACCAGATATATCCTGAAGATTTAAAGAAAATGAGGAGTTTATGATAAAATCATACAGAAACCAGCACCCGGCGGCCAACCCAGCCGGTATGATGAGCAGGGGAATCGCAACTGCAACTATTTTTGATGATCCCCGTTTTTCCTTAAATGAAACGGATGTCATCTCCCGGCAGAAGATAAATGACAGAAGGACCAGTAGGGTGATGTTGATCACCAGATCCCCAAGCGAGGGAAAGAAGGCGGATGAGGAATAGAGGGCGGGACCAAAAAGCTCTGTGTCATAAAGGGGGCCCGGTATTCGAAAATAGAATTGGATCAGCCGCAAAATGACGACGTCGGTGGTAAATAACAAAAACCGCCAGCCCGCACCCCTGATCAGCCAAGTGAATTTGTCATATAACCGTTTCAGGAAAACAACCAGAAGGATGATCGCAATGATAAAGCACAGAAGCATCAGGGTTTCCTGCAGGGGGCTGCTCCCGGGAGTAGCCAGCTTCTCTTCTGGAAAAACCAGGCTAAAGAGAAATGTTCCATTCGCTGAAAAGATCTTGTTCCCGGTGTTTTCCAGTGAAATGGACACGGCTGAAGGCATTTTAAAATCATCCTGGAACCGGTTAGAAAGGAATTCGTTCTGAACAGAATATTCGTGCTTGAGGAGAATCATTCCCTGAATGATAGTATCACCTCTTTTCACAGAATGCAACAGGTACCATCCGTTACCGGCTCTCAGTATAAGCCCATATCCAGGCCCCTCCCCTTTTGCCATTTTATTTGCGGGTGCAATATTGTCGGACCAGAAAACAATTGTGTCTCCCTTATAAATCTGAACAGATATCCAACCTGGAATATCGAGTCCAGGATACCTCTGGTGTCCTTTCGCCGTCTCCTTATTTTCCGTAGCAACTTTTTCATTAAAGATTTTATCCAGAATTTTTTCTGCCTCGGCCTCTTTTTTACTCAGGACTTTTTGAAAATGCTCCGTAAGCTCTTTTGGTGAGATTTTTTTCTGGTAGCTATGTTCAATGAAATAAATTAGATAAATGAAAAAGATAGTTGCCACCAGGTAGGGTAAATCGGACAACCATCTCCATATTTGCGTCTTTTTGTCCAATTATTTGATTTACAGATAAATATAAAATTCATTATACGCCTCCAGTTCGACTTTTAGCTATCAGTCGACATAGAACACTGCCCTGAGGTGTTTATTCGTTATAAGGCCTAAAATTAAGAAATTTTACGCCTGAGAATATAAATGAGGCTGGAGTGATTTAGAGGGTCCTTCAGGCCGTAATAATTTGACCTGATTCCTTTCATGAATGCATTTAGAAAATTTTTCCGCCCATTGAGATATTGCTCACTGAGAAGAGAGACATAAAACGCGTCGAGTTTTTGGGGAATAAATTTTATCACCTCAAATCCATTCCGGTGTGCAAGAAGCTTGAATGTCGGATATGAAAAGTGCGATAAGTGTCTGGGAACATCATAGGCGGCCCAGTACTCTTTATAATACCGGGCATCCCAGGAATTACAATTTGGCAGGGCGATGATCAGCGTTCCTCCTGGCAATAGAATGTCCCTGATCATCTGAATTGATTCGTTAAGCAAATAAAAGTGTTCCAAAACGTGCCAAAGGGAAATCACATCAAATTTTTCACTTGACGAATTCAGGTCCGTCAGGTTTTTGGTTACTTCAAGATGGTGGAAGTTCCGGGCAAATTCCCTGGCTCCGTCATTTACTTCCACACCCTTGACCTGGTAGTTTTTCCCCGCGCAATAACTCAGTAATTCCCCGGTTCCGCAACCGATATCAAGCAGCCTTATTCCGTTTGAATAACTTTTGATAATCCGGAATTTATCTCTGATTGCGAAAAATCTTGCGGTTTTATAAAGGGTGGTTGTAAGTGTTACTTTTTGTGCATTGTGAGAAATATATTCATCCGATTGATAGTATTTTTCGATCTCACTTTCCGGGGGGCGCGGATTGATGTACCTGAATCCGCAAACGGTGCACTGTACTATTTCAAAACTCTCTCCTGATAAAAAATAGTCCTTTACCGTTAAATAATGAGAAAATTCAGGTGAACCGCAAACTTCACATTTACTTCTTACATTTTTCATTTTATCTGTTTCATGTGAAACATTACCTTCCATGATAAACGATCAGGACCGAAATATCAGCGGGGGATACTCCGCTTATTCTTGAAGCCTGTCCAAGGGAGATAGGTTTAATTTTTGAAAGTTTTTCCCTGGCCTCCATCGACAATGATGTGATTTTGGAATAATCAAACTCGGGGTCCAGGGTCATCTCCTCTAGCCTTGCCAATTTGTCTGCGGCCTCCTGCTCTTTAACTATGTAACTCTCGTATTTCAGTTTTATCTCGCACTCCTCAAGCCATTCCGCTGGTGGATCTCCAATCTCCTCAATAATCTTTTGAAACGTCGAAGAGCCTGATAATAGATCATTAATTGACAGCTGGGGGCGTTGCAGTAAACTTGAAAATTTCTGCCGCTGGAGGATAGGGGATGTTCCCTTGTTGTTCAAAATAATATTTGCCTCCTGGGGATCAATTTTCCCCGATTTCATCCTCCTTACAATTTCATCAATACAAGAATACTTTTCTTTAACATCTGTGAAGCGCTCTTTTGTCGCCAAGCCAATCTCAAATGATCTTGAAGTAAGTCTTTCGTCTGCGTTATCCTGACGTAACAATATTCTGTACTCTGCCCTGGAGGTAAACATTCTGTAGGGCTCCTCGGTCCCCTTTGTTACCAAGTCATCGATAAGGACTCCGATATAGGCTTCAGACCGTTTAAGGATAAATTGCTTTTGATCATTAATTTTCAGGTGAGCATTAATACCTGCCATTAAACCCTGGGCAGCCGCCTCCTCGTAACCAGTTGTACCATTAATTTGGCCGGCGAAAAAAAGATTTTCCACTGCTTTTGTCTCAAGGGTGAGACTTAACTGGTCGGGTGGAAAATAGTCGTATTCAATTGCATACCCGGGTCTGAAAAATCTTGCTTTTTCAAAGCCTTTTACTTTCCTTAATGCCTTAAATTGAATCTCCTCCGGTAATGAAGAAGAAAAACCATTAATATAATATTCAACGGTGTTCCATCCTTCTGGTTCTATAAAAAGCTGGTGGCGATCCTTTGATGAAAATCTATCTATCTTATCTTCAATTGAAGGGCAATATCTTGGACCTCGACCTTTAATCCTGCCCGTGAACATGGGTGACCTGTCAAATCCTGTCTTGAGTATCTCATGAACTACATGGCTTGTGTATGTCAGGTAGCAACTTCTTTGGTTCCTTACTTTTGGGGTATCTGAGTACGAAAATTTTTCCGGATTTACATCGCCTTTTTGCTCTTCCATCCTTGAAAAATTAAGACTTCTTCCGTCCACCCTGGCCGGAGTTCCTGTCTTCATCCTGCTCGACAGAAATCCTTTTCTCTTTAAATTTTCTGTCAGAAATACTGAAGATTTTTCACCCAGCCTTCCTCCACTGAACTGCTTTTCTCCAATATGAATGGTGCCATTTAAAAAAGTACCGTTGGCAAGAATAACACTCCTAGAACTGAACTTCATACCCAGTCCGGTAGATACTCCCACTGCCCTACCCTGTCTAATTAAAATTTCAACAACACTGTCCTGCCAAAAATGCACCTTTTCGATTCTTTCAAGCGCCATCCTCCATTCATTTGAAAACAATAGTCTGTCATTTTGAGCCCTAGGGCTCCACATGGCAGGACCTTTTGACTTATTCAACATTCTGAACTGAATCGTTGTATTATCTGTAATAATTCCTGTTAGTCCGCCAAGCGCATCTATTTCTCTTACAATTTGGCCCTTTGCTATCCCTCCTATTGATGGATTGCACGACATCTGGGCCATGTTCATCAAGTTCATTGTTATAAGTAAAACCCGGGAGCCCATGTTTGCAGCAGCGGCTGCTGCTTCGCAACCGGCATGCCCTGCACCTACGACGATGACATCAAACTCCATTTGCAAAATTTGTGTTTCACGTGAAACTCAATGGCAAAGGTAACTATTTTAAATGAAAGCGTAAAAGATTGTTTAAGAGATCTTTAGGCTGTTTTCTGAGCTAACTTTCTTAGTCTTTTTAGGTGAAAGTCTTCCCTATTCCTCATTTCAGCCCTCTCCTCCTCCTTTTGGTCATCATATCCTGAAAGGTGGAGGATTCCGTGGATGATTATTCTTGACAGTTCCTCAAAAAGAAGGACCTTGAATTTCTTTGCGTTCTCTTTAACCCTGGTAAGGCTTATATAAATATCGCCAGATAACTCATTCGGCTCTTCCACAAAAGAAAAAGTAATGATGTCTGTAAGCGTGCTTTTTTTAAGGTATCTCCTGTTAAGTGTAAGTAAAAACCGATCGTCGCACAGGATAATGTTAATACTTCCCGGATATCGTTTCTCCGTTCTAATGGCATCAGCTATCCACAACCTAAGCGTATTCTTACGGGAAATTTTATACTTGATATTTTCGGTGAAGAAATTAATGCTTCCCTTCATCACTTTTCTGTTTAATAGCAATCGTTTTACTAAAGTATTCTTTTAGTTTATTGATTCTCTGGAGGGACTTCTCATAATTGATACTTGACACATAAAATACAAGCTGGATAGTTTTTCCATCCACCGCAATGGTTATCTCATCAGTCAGTGCCCTGATGATGAAGATCTCTTTCGATAACTTATGTTTCCTTATCTCATTCTCAAGTAATTCATCACTTTTTTCCTTATGTGATGCATGATCGCTAACCCTTATATGGAAAACCAGTCCTTTTGGCGTTCTTTCAAAGGCAATCGTGATCTTTCCCTTTTCCCTGTTTTCATTAATGGCCAGGAGAATATTTGCAGATTCTGTTGTTGCCAATAAAATATTTCCAAAATATTCATTGTTAATATTGTAAAAATCACAGATCTCTTCAATAAACCGTTCAAGCTTATGGATCTCTCCGGAACCGGTAATGGTCACCTTTCTTTGCTCCTTTTTCATATTACTGCTTATCAATGGTGAGTGTATAGGTTTCAATTTTCTCTTTGTAAAAATGGTTCACAGGAAGTGGTGTCAGTTTTAATATCTCTGCCTCCTGCTTCTTTTTCATTTTATACTGAAAATCGCTCATAGGGTTACTTACTTTCTGAGATTTTGCCTCGACCGACTCTCTCATTTCCTCCTTATCTCTCTGCTGTTCCGCTTTTTCAGATTCAAGCATCCTCGTCAAAATTCTTTGCTGCCGGTTGATTGTCTCCTGTGAAATCATTTTATTAAGGATCTCCTTTTCCAGATTCTCCATTTCATCCATTGTTTTCGAAAGATTCTCCGAATCCTTAAGTCCTTGCTTGTCGCCACTTTCCATCAAAGATTCCTTATATTTTTGCAGTTCGTTCCTTATGGCCTCCTGCTGTGCTGCCATCTTTGCCAGTTCCTTATTCATCTGTCCTTGCTCCTGCTTTCCCCCGTTGCCTTCAGATTTCATCTTCTCCAGACTTTTCTTCATTTTTTCGAGCTCCTTTCCAAGTTGCTCCTGTGTCTGTTTCATTCCCTTCATAGAGGCCTTCCCGCCTTTACTTGACGGCCTTTTGCACGAGCTCTGCTCTTTCCCCGACATACTGTTCATCTCCTGATTCATTTGGTCAAGGGCCTCGCTGAGTAAAAGTGCAAGGTTATTAATAGAGGTCATCACAAATTGCTCCCTTGAAATGGCCTCCGGCAATGCCCGGTTGTTCAGAAGAGAGACGGCGTTCTGGATGTTCTCACGAACCTTTCCCAACTCTTTCATTATAACTGGCCTTACCTGAACCTGCCTTTTTGCAATAGCGTTGAGTGAATCTTCCGACACTTTTAATCTTTCGCCGATTTCGACCTGTTCGTTAATAAGCTGAAGGAATTTCGGATCATTGCGACTTGTGGATTTTACCTGGTTGAGCAGGTATTCCTGCCTGAAGGATAGCCTGATGAGGTTTTCAAGAATATTTCTGATATTATTTGCATCCTCTTCAAGCTGATCACTTTCCGCTTCCTGTTGCATACTTTCCAAAGTATTTGCAAGATTCCTCATCTTCTTTGCTGTATTGCGCTGTCCGTCGACACTCTTTTTACTGTTTTTTTTCTGGAGGTTGTTTTTATTCTCATTCAGGTCATTTTGTATCTCTTGCTGTTCTGGTTTTGTCTTCTCAAGATTAACATCACTTTGAGCCTCTTTTGCTGATTTATCCAACTCATTCAGCCTGCTCGCTATGCTGTCGAATTTATTCTTTATGCTGTCCTGCGCGTTGAGCAACTTTTCCTGCATTTCACTTCTGTTTTCGGTAGTTTCCGCAAGCTTTTCCTGCTTATCAGCCAGCTTTCTGAGCTCACTTACCTGTTCACTAAGTTTTCTCTCAAATTCAATACGTTTAAAAAGTTCAAGATTCCGGTCGAGCTGCTCTTCAATCTCTTTGTTATTCAATTTGATTTTCCCTAGCATTTCTTCCATTTTTTCTTTATCGGCCTCTTTAAGCATCTCTTTCAGGTCGCGGATCATCTTTTTAATCTCCTCATTGAGAAGGTGATCCATCATTTCTCCAAGTTTTTTCTGTTTTTCAATGATCCTTTCGTTGGTCTTTAAAATGTTCTCCTCGTTTTTTATATTTTCATCTGTCTTCTTCTTAATTTTTTCAAGATCCTGTGAAATTTTTTCAAGGTTTTTTATTTGCAACTCTATCTTCTGTTTCTCTACCCAGCTCAGGTTGTTCTGATCAACCAGCTTTCTTTTGAGTTCATCCATGTTTTTAGATACTGTTTGGCTCTCCCTGAGAGAATTTTCCATTCCCTCCTGAATATCGGCAGCATTACTTTCTGTTTTCTTCTGTACTTCCTCTGCTGTAAGGGCCTTTAATACTCTCACTTCCGACTTTGTGGATTTTGGGCCATTGATCGCGTCGTTGTCCCAAACCTCAAAATAGTAGCTGAGGCCTGACCCCGGACCGGGGAGGAGAGACGTGAGGTCGGTGGAATAATAAAAATATTGGTTGCTTTTGCTTTTTTCAATCGGAACCAAAATCTCTTTTTTAACTGATGTGCTTGTATTTTCCTGGCTTAAAATCTGATAGTGAAACATCAGTTTGCTGAATCCATAATCATCCTTTATGATCCCTTCATAGAAAACTACCGCGGATTGCGAGGAGTCCCCAGTCTCCCTCACAGAGATGGTCGGGTACCCGTCTTTAATGATTTCAATCTTATAGTTGAGGGAGTCCGACCGACCTGAAAATTTGTTGGTCGGGGTAATAGAGTATCTACCGTTGTCCAGAAGGCGTTTCGAAAAACTAAATACATTATTCTTCCCTGGTGAAAGACTCAATTTGTCATTGTTAATCAGAACCTCTATTATTTCCACATCCTTGGTATAGACGTTCCAGGTTGCGGTTGTCCCTTCAGGAGCGGAGATGTCGCCCACATTTTCTGTAATCTGTTGATCTTTGTTGATGTATTGCGGGAAGGTTAATGTAACGGAAAACTCCAGTATGATTGGTCTTGGATAAACCAGAATTTCATAATCGGGGGTGGTGGCTTTGCCCGCGGCAATATAAAATTTTGTATTTGTTTGCATATTTTTAAACAAGTAGGTATATATCCTCGGTTTCTCTTTATTCATCCGGAAAGTATTCGGTCCTGAACGTAAGAATACCTCACCGGGAACCTCTTCTCCAAGAACCTTAATTTTCACCTCAAAATCCTCCTGCTGTAGAATCTCGAATTTATCGTTTAACATTACGATCTGGTAGGGGAGGGGCTCTGTAAACTGTTCTGAAAAATGAACGATCCTTACAACCGGTTCGGATATCATTTTTGGAGATAAAAACATGAGAATAATAAGAATAATGACAGGGGGAAGGATATATTTCAGGTATTTAATGTTCTTCCGGAAATGGATGACCTGTAAAAATCTGTAAGGCTTCATCTCCGCAATTTTTTGGTTGATGCTTGCAACCAGCAGACCGATATGGTCCTCACTAGCTCTCTTCTGCTCAATTAACTGAAGGGTGTTCAGTAGCTTGTCCTGAATGCCTGGAAAATGTTCCCCAATTATCCTTGCGGCTTGTTTGTGCGATAGAATCTTACCTATTTTAAACAATTGAAGGACGGGGATAATAAGGAACCAAACGAGGAGGAAGCCGCCCAGCAGGCAAAAAAAGAAAAAGATAACAGCCCTTATGGCAGGTCCAAAGCGAAAGAGGTACTCGCTGATGATGACGAGCAGGAAGCCACCAAATATCAAGGCAAAGAAGAGCAGGAGCCCTTTTATAATCCTGTTTCTGTAATACTTCCTGATGAAAAAATCAAGTTTTTCAAGAATGATTTTTTCATTGCCGGTTACTTCGGGTTCCATATGGTATAAAACGGAAAAGTCTTGTCTTAAATTTTATCAATCACAAAATTACGAATTTGATGCCTGACAACCCGGAACTGCCAGGAATAACTTAATTTTGCCCCGGAATCAATCTCTTTTGACCATGACAAATATGCAGGTTCGTGTCCGGTTTGCGCCAAGCCCTACCGGCCCGCTCCACCTTGGAGGAATCAGGACTGCTCTGTATAATTTTTTATTTGCCCGGAAACATAATGGCACTTTCATTTTACGGATTGAAGATACCGACCGCTCCCGGTTTGTCCCGGGGGCTGAGGATTACATCATCAGGTCCCTTAAATGGTGTGGCCTTGAGGTAGATGAGGGGGTTGAGCAAAACGGGCCTTATGGCCCTTACCGACAGTCGGAGCGTACCGAAATATATCGTGAACAGATCCGGATTCTTGTCGAAAGGGAGCATGCCTATTACGCCTTCGACACGCCTGAAGAGCTGGAGAGGTCAAGGGAGGTATTCCCGGAGGGTCAGTTTCAATACAACTGGAAAACCCGCCGGAATATGAAAAACAGCCTGAGTATTTCAAAGGAAGAGTCGGAGCGGCTTATTGAAGCTGGTATTCCTTACGTAATCCGTATCCGGATCCCGGAGGATGAAACAGTCGTTTTTCATGACCTTGTAAGAGGGGAGGTCCGCATACATAGTGATAACCTGGATGATAAAGTGCTTTTTAAGTCTGACGGGTTTCCCACCTATCATCTTGCGAATGTGGTGGATGACTATTTAATGAAAATCACCCATGTGATCAGGGGTGAGGAGTGGCTGCCATCGGCGCCGCTGCACCTTCTGCTTTATCGCTTTTTCGGCTGGGAGTCCTCGATGCCGCAGTTCGCACATCTTCCCCTGATCCTGAAGCCGGATGGAAATGGAAAGCTAAGTAAAAGAGATGGCGACAGGCTTGGGTTTCCTGTGTTCCCGCTTGAATGGAAAGACCAGGCAAGCGGGGAAATCTCAAGAGGATACAGGGAAGACGGATACCTGCCGGAGGCTTTTATCAACATGCTTGCATTGCTTGGGTGGAACCCCGGAACTGAACAGGAGCTTTTTTCCCTTTACGACCTGGTTGATCTGTTCTCAATTGAAAGGATAGGTCACTCCGGAAGCAAGTTTGATCCGGAGAAGGCCAGGTGGTTCAATCACCAGTATCTGTTTGCCAAATCTTCATCGGAGCTGGCTCCCTATCTTGAATCCCTTCTTGAGAAAAACAAAATTTCAGCAGACAGGGATTACCTTATTCACGTTATTGATTTAATAAAAGACCGTGTGGTGCTGACTCCGGATCTCTGGAGCCAGTCATGGTTTTTTTTCAGCCCCCCGACCGTTTATGATGAAAATATGAAGAGTAAAGTCTGGCGTCCCGAAACCGGGCAGCTATTAAGAGATTTTGCTTCCGGCCTGAATGCCCTTCCTGACCTCAACTCCGATTCATTACATCATTATTTTCAGGAGTTTACGTCGGTCCGGCAGATAAAAACAGGGGCACTGATGAGCCCGCTCCGGTTGCTCATCGTTGGCTCGGGACAGGGTCCCGGAATTATTGAGATTGCCTTGCTCCTTGGAAAGGCTGAAATTATTTCAAGGATTAACAGCGGCCTTTTATTTTACCACCAGCTTTCCTGAGCAGAACTCCCTTCCTGCCTGAAGCTTTAGCAGATACATTCCTTTGGGGATATTTGCGACTGGAAGCAGGAATTCATTGGCCCCTGCATTTCGACTGCCAAAGCCGGAAACAAGGATCCGGTTCCCTGAAACATCCAAGACGGAAATTTCGACCTCTGCCTGAGCGGAGAGATTGCAGTTAATCCTTGCTATGTTATCTGCCGGGTTCGGGCTGATCAATAGGCTCCATTTGTGTCTATCCATCTGAGATATGAATGAAGCGGTGTCGCAGGCTTTTATGATTGTGCCCCGGGCGCCCACCAGATATCCCGAATACTGAGCGGTAAAATACATGTCAAGGACCAAATTTGAGGTTATACCGGGAAGAACTGTCCAGGAAGCGCCGCCGTCTGCTGTATACAGGATCCCGGTTTCGTAGTTAGAGACGTAGCCGTGCAGCTTGTCTATAAAACACCCCGATTCCAGGGTCATAGTGTCGTTGTGGTAAATCTCTGTCCAGATAGTGCCGCAGTCGGTGGTTTTCAGGATGCTTCCGTTGTAATCCACAAGATATCCAATCATTTTTTCGGGGAATGAAATGCTCACAAATCCAGAACTGGAAGAATAGGGGTAGTGTTGCCAAGTGTTGCCACCGTCTGTGGTCCGTGCCAATATGCCATCGTAACCTGCCACAAAGCCTGTATCAGCATTCAAAAAATAAACTTCAGAGATTGTCGTGTCTGACAGCTTCTGCAATTTTGTCCAGTTTATTCCACCGTCAATTGTTCTGAACAGTGCCCCGTTCGCTCCTGCAGTATAACCCATTTCGGGCGTAATGAAATTTACGGAATGCAGGTTATCCGCCGTACCGGTTCCGCCCAGGACAGCCCAGCTCTCGCCTTTATCGTCAGATCTGAACACCGATCCCCATTGTCCTACCGCAAAGATCCTGTTGTTGTCTGCAATGGCTGATCCGAAAAGATTCGTGTCGGAAGGAATAGTTTTTTTCGTCCAGGTCATTCCTCCGTCAGTGGTTTTTAATATCGATCCATAAGTACCGAAGGCGAGTGCTTCATTTTTACTGAATACGGACACAGAACTGTAATCCTCATAAGAATTCTGCCGGTAACGAGTCCAGGTTTGTCCGGCATCGGTCGTTTTCAAGATCTCACCCGAGGTCCCGCAGACATAGCCTGTATCCATTGATGTGAAATTAACTGCCCAATAGATCATTTCGGTTTTTTCCACCGGGTTGAGCCTGTTCCAGGTTTGTCCGCCATCTTCGGTTTTAATGATCATTGCGGGGTATCCTACGGCATATCCGGTATTTGAATCTGTGAAAGTAATTGAGTACAGATATTCACCTGTAATGGGCTGGGGGAGATAAATCCAGTTTTGTCCTCCGTCGACGGTCTTGACGATATATCCCTGCACTCCGCAAAAGTAACCAGTATCGGGGCTGGTGAATGAAGCCCCTAAGAAACTGCATCCTTCAGGCGCTGCGGGATCAAGCTTTAACCAGGTTTGGCCAGCATCGGTTGTTTTGTATATCAGACCAGAATCACAGGCTGCGTAACCAATATCCGGTGTAGGAAATCTCAGCCGCCAGACATTTCCATGGATTCCGGTATTAAGGCTTGTGAAGGTTGCACATCCGTTTGTGGTCTTCAGAATTTTTCCTCCGTAAATACCAAAATATCCAGTCTGTTCATCAACAAACCAACTGCTTGGGATCACGCTGTCGGTCCCGCTGGGTACCTGTACCCATGAAGCACCGCCATCAGTGGTTTTAAGGATGCATCCCCGCTCACCACAGGCATAGCCCGTGTTGGCTGTTGGAAATGAAATGGACCTAAGCCAGGTGTTGGTGGGGGTTTGGAAGGCCTGCCAGCTGGCTCCCGCATCGGTTGTTTTCATGAATGTGCCGAAGTCGCCAATAGCGTAACCAGTTGCTTTTGTAGGCCAGCACATTGAATTGAGCTGGTTTCCCTGTGGAAGGGGATTTTGCCAGATAAACCTCTGGGAGAATGCAGTCCCTGCCGTCAGTAATATGCTCATTGTTAAAAAAACAACGACCCCTGGTTGCAATTGTTTTGTGAAAATGTTCATCTCCATAGTTTTTACATAACACAAATATAGCAATTTCATCGCCCGAAAGCAAGATAAATATCATTCATAAAAACCCAATTATGAATACTTTTCAGGAAGGAAAAACGGCTATGGTATAAATCAGGATTGTATGAAGCCAGGCGAACTTGGGTGTATATTGCAATTAATTATAGAAACAGGGTGAGTGAATGAAAAAAGAACCCCTCATAATCAAATAATTAGAGGGGTTTTTGTTGTCCGACCAGGAATCGAACCTGGACTCTTCTGATCCAGAGTCAGACGTGTTGCCAGTTACACCATCGGACAATCAGGCCGCAAAATTACGATACCTGCGGGAAAAATTCAAATTTATCTGGCTTTTTCTTTCGCCCAGCTCTCTTTTAGGGGAACGATGCAGTTAAAAACAAGATTTTCCGGCCTTGAGTCATAATCAACGCTGAAGTAACCAACGCGTTCAAACTGAAATTTCTGCCCTGGTAATGAGGCAGCGGCTTCGGGTTCAATAAATCCTGTCTTTATTTGCAGGGATGAGGGGTTCAGGTAATCCTTATATGTTTTTCCCTCTTCGCAATTGTCGGGATTCTCTACCATGAAGAGGCGGTCATAAAGCCTGATCTCGGCGGTTACCGAATGTTTTACCGATACCCAGTGAAGGGTTCCTTTGACTTTGCGGTTGCTTTCAGGCATGCCGCTTTTGGTCGCGGGATCATAGGTGCAATGAATCTCAGTGATTTTTCCCTGTTCGTCCCTGACCACCGATTCACATTTTATGATATAGGCAGAGCGGAGACGAACTTCCCTGCCCGGAGCCAGCCTGAAAAACTTATTTGGAGGGTCTTCCATGAAGTCGTCCTGCTCGATGTAAAGTTCTTTTGAGAATGGGACTTTCCTGCTTCCGGCGCCAGAATCTTCAGGGTTATTTACTGCTTCCATCTCCTCAACCAGATCACCGGGGTAATTATCAAGAATCACTTTCAGGGGGTTTAATACCCCCATGAGACGCCTGGCTTTTTTATTAAGGTCTTCCCTTATGCAAAATTCCAGGAGGCCGATATCAATCACATTATCCCTCTTGGCAACCCCTATGATTTCGGTAAAATTCCTTATCGACTCAGGCGTATAGCCTCTCCTCCTCAAACCGCAAATGGTAGGCATGCGGGGATCGTCCCATCCGGTTACCTGCTTCTCCTGAACCAGCTCCAGTAATTTTCTCTTACTCATAACCGTATAGCTGAGGTTCAGTCGCGCGAACTCTATCTGTCGCGGGGCGTAGATCCCGATCTCCTGTATCAGCCAGTCGTACAGGGGCCGATGGACTTCAAATTCCAGGGTGCAGATGGAATGGGTTATTCTTTCAATAGAATCTGACTGGCCATGGGCAAAGTCGTACATCGGGTAGATACACCATTTGTCCCCCGTGCGATGATGCGAGGTGTGGAGGATCCTGTAGATCACCGGGTCGCGCATGTGCATGTTGGGCGAGGCCATGTCGATTTTTGCTCTCAGCACTTTTTTCCCATCAGCAAAATCTCCGGCGCGCATCCGTACAAAAAGGTCAAGGTTCTCTTCTGCAGTCCGATTCCTGTAAGGACTCTCTTTCCCTGGCCGGGTCGGAGTTCCCCTTGTTTCGCTAATCGCCTCCGCGTTCATATCGCATACATAGGCCTTCCCTTTGCGGATCAGGATAATGGCAAATTCAAAAAGCTTTTCGAAATAGTCTGAAGCGTAAAAAAGACGGGCTTCCCAGTCAAATCCCAGCCATTTAACATCTTCAATGATTGAATCAACATATTCAACATCCTCTTTTACCGGGTTGGTATCGTCGAACCTCAGGTTGGTTTTTCCATGGTATTTTTTTCCAAGGCCGAAATTGAGGCAAATCGATTTGGCATGGCCGATATGCAAGTACCCGTTGGGTTCGGGCGGAAACCGCGTATGAACCCTGTTATCGTTCTTGCCATTTCTGAGATCTTCTTCGATGATCTCTTCAATGAAATTGAGTGGACGCTTTTCTTTTGTTTGATCCTGTTGTAACTCCATGCCTTTATTGTCTCCCGTAAATAGCGTGCAAACTTACTCAAATTTCACAAAACGGACCGTTGTTATCCCGGAATTTGATAATTTCGGCCTGCCGTAAAAATTAAAATTATGGGTAAAATAATGCTGCAGGGCATGGAGTTTTTCTCCTACCATGGTTGCTTTAAAGAGGAGCAGATCATCGGTGCAAAATATCTTGTTGACCTGTCCGTAGAACTGGATACATCGCTGCCGGAGGCTTCTGACCGGCTGCACGATACCCTGAATTATACATCTCTTTATAACATTGTAAAGCAGGAGATGGAACAAAAATCCTTTCTTATTGAGCACGTGGCTTACCGGATCACAGAAAGGCTAAAGAGGTCTCACGAAAATATTGATTCAATCGGATTAAAAATCTCAAAAATCAACCCCCCGGTCGGAGGAAAAATGAAAGATGTTTCATTTGTAACTCACTGGAAAAAGTGACTGTTCGGTAGTTTTAAATATTTTCGTACTTTTGTGCTCTCGTTACACAGGGTATCGTGGCCGAGTGGCTAGGCAGAGGTCTGCAAAACCTCGTACAGCGGTTCGACTCCGCTCGATACCTCAGGATAAAAAGGCCGTTTCATAACTGAAGCGGCCTTTAATTTTTTTTATACCTAACGGTTTTACCGGAATTATTTTGTTTTCTTAAAGAGCAGGTATTCGCTTATAAGTACCAGGAGTAGGGTAAAGGCGCTGCTAAGCAATGACCGGAAGAATGTCCCGAAAAATTCATCGAAGCGAAATATTTCAAGGTAAAACAGGGTTGTGTGATGAATAATGATCAGGATGGCTGCGTAATAGAAAAACCATCTTATTCCCTGGTTTTTTATCGCCGGATGAATCCCGACGAGTGATTCCGTACTGCTAGAAAGCATGATGATAACATAGGGCCTTGCAAATGCCATGGCAACAGAGGCTGCTGCATTCAGCCCGGGAGTGTTTGTAAAGACATCGATCCCAAGTCCCAGGAAGAATGCCGACAGGAGCAGTGTCCATCGGGGAGTTGCAAAAGGAAGGAGCAGGATGAAGTAGACATAATACAGGGGGTTGATATATCCCCCGAGGTTGATGTTATTAAGGATCAATACCTGGAAAAGTATCAGGAAAAAAAATCTCAAGAGGTTATTTAGAATGATCCTTGATGTCACTATACTTTGATTTAATCATGGATGGACTTTAAGGGAGCTCTTCAGCTCCTCCTTTTCCCTCCTCATGAGGTCAACAACAACTTCAACATATCCCAGGCTGTTAAAATCGGTGGAAAACAGTATCGTGGCATAATTAAAGTTTTCGTCTTCCACGATCGTATAATCCTCAATTGTTCCGACCAGAATTCCTTCGGGGAAAATTTCAGAATTTCCGCTGGTAATTATTGAATCCCCTTTGATGATGGTCACATGCCGTGGAATCTCCTTCACTTCGCCTATTTTATAGTTACCCCCGGGCCATTCGACCGTAACAAGCTGGTTGTTTTTTTTGAACTTGGCGGAGATCCGGCTGTCTTTATGCAGCACAGACATGATCCAGCTGAAATGCGGGGAGACTGAAACGACCTGGCCTACGATTTTATTCCCGATTATAACTCCCATATGATTTTCAATACCGTGTAATTTTCCTTTGTTGATCATCAGGAAGTTATTGCGTTTATTGGTCGAATTACTGATCACCTTGGCCCCAATGTACCTGAACTCGGTAACAGACAAGGAGTCGCGGACAAAACCTCTTACAGAATCGGGTTTATAGAAAGCCTCCGGTAGGCGGGAATGTAATTTTGCTAACTCTTCAACCAGGATCCTGTTGGTTTTTCTCAGGGAGAAATATTCAGAAATATTACGGAAAAGGTTGTCGACGGATCCCGAGAGTGAGTGGGATGCCATATACATTACATTTCCCTGAAATTCATTATAATTGAAAAAGATCGTAAGTGACAGGGTTTCAAGTAGTAAGAAAATAAAAACAAAATAATATCTCCGTAAGAACTGGAAAAGATTCCGCATACCGAAGATTACTTGATCAGGAAGGTGAACTTGTCAAAGTTTTTCAGGGCGATACCTGTTCCTCTTGCTACTGCCCTGAGAGGGTCTTCAGCAACATGAACCTTTAATTTTGTTTTCAGGTGAAGGCGCTTATCCAGTCCCCTGAGAAGTGCTCCACCTCCTGTCAAGTAAATGCCTGTTTCAAAAATATCCGAGGCAAGTTCCGGGGGTGTCATTTCCAGGGCATTCAGTACGGCTGCTTCAATTTTGGCAACGGATTTGTCGAGACAGTGCGCAATTTCCGAGTGGTTGACGATCACCTCTTTGGGAATTCCCGTCAGCAAATCCCTTCCGTGCACGGCATACAACGGGGGAGGGTTGTCAATATCAGGAATGGCGGCACCAACTTCAATCTTTATTCTTTCGGCAGTCCGCTCCCCGACGTTGATATTGTGCTGTTTGCGCATATACTCTTCGATGTCGGAGTTGAATTCATCGCCTGCAATGCGGATAGATTTATTGTTCACGATACCGCCAAGGGCTATGACTGCGATTTCGCTTGTGCCCCCACCGATATCAATGACCATGTTCCCTATTGGCTCAAGGACGTCGATTCCGATCCCAATGGCAGCGGCCATGGGTTCGTGAATAAGCCTTACCTCCTTGGCGCCAGCCTGCTCGGCCGAATCTTTTACTGCCCTCTCTTCGACTTCGGTAATGCCCGACGGGATACAGATTACCATTTTAAGTGCCGGGGGAAACCATGATTTCCGGATCTCGATCATTTTAATCATCTCGCGGATCATATGTTCGGCTGCCTGGAAATCGGCAATCACACCACCGCGAAGGGGACGGATCGTTTTAATGTTTTCATGAGTCTTCCCATGCATCATCTGCGCCTTTTTCCCTACGGCAATGATTTTCCCGGAACTGCGCTCTATGGCTACTATGGAGGGTTCATCAACTACAACTTTATCATTATAAATGATGATTGTATTGGCAGTGCCAAGATCTATAGCTATCTCTTTCGTGAATAATCCCATTGTAACTTGATATTAATGTTTAAAATGCCTGATCCCCGTAAATACCATTGGCAAATTGTGGTCGTTGCAGTAATTTACAGAATCGGTATCCCTGATAGACCCGCCCGGCTGGACGATCGCAGTAATGCCCGCCTCATGAGCAATTTTTACGGAATCGGAGAAGGGAAAGAAGGCATCGGAGGCCATGACTGAGCCGTGAATATCAAAACCAAATGCACCGGCCTTGGTCATTGCCTGTTTCAGGGCATCAACCCGCGAGGTTTGTCCCATTCCGCAGCCGATCAATTGCTGGTTTTTTACCAATGCTATTGCGTTTGATTTAAGATGTTTAACTACCTTGTTGGCAAAAATCAGTTCTTTTTCCTCTTCCTTCGACGGGTGTTTGATTGTGACAAAATCAAAATCTTTTTCAGTCTCAGATCTGAGATCTTTTTTCTGTTCAAGTACCCCGTTGAGAATGGATTTGAATTGCCGATCGGAAAAAGAGAACGAATTTTTCTGCAAAATTATTCTATTTTTCTTTGATTTTAAGAGAAAAAGAGCCTCATCCTTATATCCTTCCGCAATGATGATCTCGAAAAAAAGCGTATTGATCGCTTCGGCGGTCTCTTTGTCTATGACGCCATTTGCCGCGATGATTCCGCCGAATGAGGAAACCGGGTCACAGGCAAAGGCATCCAGGTAGGCCTCTTTCAGGGAACTCCTTGTGCTGATGCCGCAAGGATTGGTGTGCTTGATGATGGCAACGGTTGGTTCAGTAAACTCCTCAATCAGACCGATGGCCGCATCAATATCAACCAGGTTATTGTAGGAAAGCTCCTTTCCGTGCAGATTTGAGAATACCTTTTCCAGTTCTCCGTAGAAATGGCCATTCTGGTGTGGGTTTTCGCCATATCTCAAATGAACAGGTTTCCTGAAGCTCCGTTTAAAGGCATTTATATTCTGTGTTCGGTTAAAATAATTGAATATTTCATTGTCATAGTGGGATGAAACATTAAACGCCTGTGCTGCAAAATATCTCCTGTCGCTAAGAGCAGTTATTCCTTTTTTGTTTTCAAGCAGCGTGATCAGTTCATCATAATGTTCAACCGAAGGAATGACGAGAACCTGGTTGAAGTTCTTTGCGGCAGCCCGGATCAGAGATATTCCGCCTATATCTATTTTTTCAATGATCTCCTCTTCACGGTCTGTGGAGACGACAGTTTTTTCAAAGGGATAAAGGTCTACAACGACCAGGTCTATGGATGGTATCCCGTATTTTTCAAGATCCGTTGAATCGGATGGTTTATCGTTGCGCCAGAGTATTCCTCCGAATATTTTCGGATGAAGCGTTTTTACGCGTCCGCCAAGGATGGATGGATAGCTCGTAAGTGCTTCAATTGGGGTTGCCCTTATTCCGATGGAGGTGAGAAAATCGTAGGTTCCTCCCGTGGAGATTATCGAAATCTCAAGTCCCTCAAGGGTCCTTGCGATCTCTTCAAGACGGTCTTTAGAGTAAACCGAAAGCAGTGCTGATTTGATTTTGATCTGGTCGGTCATGACTTTGGGATTGTAACATTTATTCCGAAGCAGCGTCTAAAACGGACAATTTTCTTGCTTTGCAATGTTACCAAATTTAGGGGTATTATCCAACCTTTTAGCGTGGTTTTAGAGATTAATGTTAACTTTACTGTTCCAATGACCAAGGGGCTTCGGGAATTATGATTTTAATCCTACGTTTAATCCGAGAAAGTTACATCTTCGCGTTCCAGGAGATCATCGTGAATAAGGTCCGTACGATCCTTTCCCTTCTGGGAATAACCATTGGCATCTTCTGTGTTATTTCAGTCTTTACGATCTTTGATTCCATGGAAAGTGCAATCCGGAAAAGCATTGCCTCTCTCGGAAGCAATGTGGTGTATATCCAGAAGTGGCCATGGTCAATGGGCTCGGATTATCCCTGGTGGAAATACTACCAGCGCCCCGAGGCAACCCTTGAAGACATGCGCGAACTTGAAAAAAGGAGCAACCTTTACGATGCCATGGCTTTTATGTCGCAGGTGAACAAAACCATCAAGTACCAGAATAACTATATGGAGAACATCGGTGTCCTTGGGGTATCACAGGATTTTGACAAGGTATGGAAATTCGAACTTGCGGATGGCAGGTATTTCAGCCCTTCAGAATCCGCAAGCGGAAAGAATATCGCCGTCATCGGTGCTGATGTCGCTTTAAACCTTTTTGAAGATTCAGAACCTGTCGGCAGAAGGATAAAGGTATTCGGCAGAAATATAGAAGTGGTCGGCGTCATCACAAAAGAGGGTGAGGACTTTTTCGGAAATTCAAACGATAAAACAGTCTACCTTCCAGTAAACTATTTCAAGACCCTTGTCGATCTGAACGAAGTCGGCACAACCATCATTGTAAAGGCCAGGCCCCTGGTTTCAAACGAAGAGCTTAAGGATGAACTGACAGGAGCCATGCGATCGATAAGGAAGTTAAAACCATCGGCAGAAGATAATTTTTCGATCAACGAAACTGATATCATTTCAAAAGGATTTGACAGTGTTTTCGCGGTGATTACAACTGTCGGGTGGATTGTCGGTTGTTTTTCTCTGCTTGTCGGCGGCTTCGGTATTGCCAACATCATGTTCGTTTCCGTTAAAGAACGCACGAGTATCATCGGGGTTCAAAAAGCCCTGGGCGCGAAAAATTATTTTATCCTGCTCCAGTTTCTGTTTGAGGCTGTTTTTCTCTCCCTGATTGGCGGGATTTTTGGCCTGATCATCATATTGCTGTTGACGATCCTTGTTTCATCCCTGACGTCATTTCATCTTATCCTCACCCAGGGAAATATTTTCCTTGGCATCGGGGTGTCGGCAATCATCGGCCTTATTTCCGGTATTGTACCGGCCTATTCGGCTTCCAGGCTGGATCCTGTCGAGGCCATGAGAACCTCGATCTGAGGTGTTCTAAAAAGGCCAGAACTGGTTATCGAACCAGATTTTTTCTTTCAGTTCATTGTCGAGATCACTGAGGATCTTAAGGTGTCCCTTTTCCCAGTCAGACAGCCAGTTGAATAGTTTCTTTTCTGCTGGATCCGTGGTTTGACCGGCCTGGTTTCCGTAAACCTCAATGGCTCTTTTTTCCATATCGATGGCGGCAGAAATAGCAGCTGCCTCATATCCGGCGGAGGAGATATTTTTCTTCACCTCCCCCGAAAGGATCATGCCGGAAAGCATATCAGGAATATCAGGAAGTTCCAGGTTTTCGAAGGAGTGGACGTTTTTCAGGTGAATAAATTGCTCCGAAAGGATCTTTACATGGGTGGTCTCTTCGTCGGCCATGGTCTGGAAGATCCGCTTAATCTCTGGGTCTTTGGTCTGTCCGGCTACCGTGCTGTAAAAGGAGTGGCCTCGTTTTTCCATCAGGATGGCCTGCTTCAGAATGTCAAATAGTTTATCGTTGGTCATGGTTTGGGGGATTATTGATCAATTATGGGTTAATGAACGATTTCATGGGTCCGTATCCTGGATGAAAGGATTTCAATAGCAACCTTATTTTGTCCGCCCTGAGGTACAATGATATCGGCATATCGTTTTGTTGGTTCGATGAACTGCAGGTGCATTGGTTTTACATATTTATCGTAATGTTTCAGAACCTGCTGAAAGGAGCGGCCCCTCTCTTCAATATCACGCCAGATGATACGCATCAGCCGGTCATCGCCGTCGGCATCAACATAAACTTTGATATCGAACCGGTTCCTGAGTCGCGGGTTGGTCAGGATCAGGATGCCTTCCACAATGATTACTTTCGAAGGGCTGATAGGAATAGTCTCTTTTGACCTGGCACAAGTAACATAGGAGTACATGGGCATTTCTATGGGATTACCTTCCCGCAGCTGGTCCAGGTGGCGGACCAGTAAATTCCATTCAATGGAGGAGGGGTGGTCAAAATTGATCTTAGCCCTCTCTTCTGCCGACTTATGGCCGTTGTCCTTGTAGTAAGCATCCTGTGGGATGACAGTGACCGTTTGCTTGTGAAGTTGTTTGATGATCCGGTTTACAACTGTTGATTTTCCTGATCCGGACCCTCCTGCAATACCGATTATTAGCATGTTTTTTGTTTCGGTTAGCCCTTTTACGGGCAAATGTATAATAATTATCGGGGTTTCAGTGGCTGCAGAATTCCAACAGAACACCCCCGGTCGATTTCGGGTGTAAAAAACCGATGTTCATTCCTTCGGCCCCTTTCCTGGCAGTTTTGTCGATGGTTGTAAATCCCTTGCTCTCCGCCTCCCGTAATGTTTCTGATGTGCTTTCAACGGCAAGCGCCAGGTGGTGAATGCCTTCGCCTTTTTTCTCAATGAATTTTCCGATCGGTCCTTCAGGATCGGTGCTTTGCAGAAGTTCAATTTTTGTTTGCCCGATCAAAAAGAAGGCTGTCTTCACCTTTTGATCGTTCACCTCTTCCAGGGCATAGCACTTAACTCCAAGTAATTTTTCATACAGCGGGATGCTCATGTTCAGATCTTTTACGGCAATTCCCAGGTGTTCAATATGTGACGGCTTCATTTCGCAGTTGTATTGTGAATCACAAATTTAGTAATTTGCAGGTGAAAGATAAAAAAGTTCAGACCGTATGACAGAAGTTCCCGCCGGAGTGTCCCGGAAAAAGCATCCTGATCAATGAAAAATATCGAAACCGAGCGAAAGTTCCTGGTTAACAGAGGGGCCTGGGAGCGATTACAAAAACCTGAGGGCGAGGCATATGTTCAGGGTTATCTGTGCATTGATGATCAGAAGAGCATCCGCGTGAGGATCGCGGGGAATCGCGGTATACTCACCATCAAAGGCAGGACAGAGGGGTTTTCGCGCTCAGAATTTGAATACCTCATTCCGGTGGATGAAGCCAGGGAGATGCTATCTTTATACGCCAATGGTCTGATAGAGAAAACAAGGTACAAGGTCTGTCACGGGAAGGATTTGTGGGAGGTTGATGAATTTTATGGCAATAACGGGGGGCTTCTGCTGGCCGAAATAGAACTCCGTGGAGAAAAGGAAGAGTTTGAAAAACCAGAGTGGGTTGCAATGGAGGTTACCGAAGATCACAGGTATTATAATTCATATCTTTCCCGGCATCCCTTCGCCTTTTGGCCAAATAAAAAACCCGGGAAATGACTATTCCCGGGCTCCGGTGGAGTATAGGGGAGTCGAACCCCTGACCTTTAGACTGCCAGTCTAACGCTCTAGCCAACTGAGCTAATACCCCGAATTCTCTGCAAAGGTAAAAAATTTTTATTTTGTGCCCATAAATAATGGTTATGAAGAGATTGTTTGTCGCCATAAAGATTGATCCCGATCCCGGGTTTCTTACATTTTACCGCTCACTGAAAAACAGCCTGGGGGCAGAACGGATTAAATGGGTCGAGGAGCATAATCTCCATATCACCCTAAAATTTCTCGGTGAAACTCCCGAGGGGCTAATTCCAAAAACAAATAACATCCTTGCTGAATATACCCGGGGGTTATCTCGTTTTAATTTTCAGTTAAAGGGTTTGGGAGTATTTGGAAGCCGCTTTGCTCCCCGTGTAATCTGGACAGGCCTGGAGCCATTCATGGAAATTACGGGAATGATGCACGATATTCAGCGCGATTTTATGCCCATCGGGTTTGAAAAGGACCGGCAGAATCATGTTCCCCATTTAACCCTTGGGAGGGTCCATTCGCTCCGGGATCGTATCTTATTTCAGCAACTGCTGGATCAACACAAAGGGTTTTCCGGTGCCGTTCACCTGGTGGATTGTTTAATCTTATATGAAAGCATCCTGAAACAGGACGGACCGGAATACAGGATCATTCAAAAATATCTCTTTGGTAAGAAAGATCAGGGCTGAAGTCAAAGATCCTTATTGTTCTTTATCCTCCAACCTGCGTGCGATCTGGTGAAATACGATCAGCCCGATTCCACCGAAAAGGGTGATCATTGAAAAGAAGGCGGGTTCTTCGTCAAGGGTTGTAAAAACAACCAATAATTTTCCAATCAGAATACCAACGCCAATACCCACAAAGAGCAGTCCCCATTTCAGGGCCGAAATCTCTTTTTTCCTGGAATCAAAAATAGAAGCATCTAAGCCTTTGGCAATAAGTGCCAGCCGTTCCTTCTTTCTGATAAAAAGAAAGACAATGCCAAAAATCATGGCAAAGAATGATAGAGATATTATTATCTGACTTTCCATTTCCGTAAAATTTTTCCGTTTAACCGGACTCTTTGACGCAAAAGTGGTTGCCCGGTTACAAGATGCCAGAGGGGAATTAGCGGATGATAAGTTTCTCGGTATATCTCAGCTTATCGCCTTGAATCTGAATAAAATAAATCCCTGGTTCAAGTGCATCCGTAGATTGGTTCAGGTATTCACCGGCAGTATGGGGGGGGAATTCTCTTGAGAGTTTTATTTTTCCAATGATGTCCGTGATCACAATTTTCAGGAGCTTTTCATCTGGGGGAGCAATGATGTTAATATCCTTGTGTGCCGGGTTTGGGAAAATCTTCAGGGTTCCGCAACCAGCGTCATCCAAAATCGAAGCGCATGGCTTTACAATGATCTCCATTTCAGATGGTTCTCCTTTCCCGCAACGGTTTTTCCCATAGATACTAAGTATTCCCGATTTCGCCTCGGGGCTGAAATAAACCGTTATCATGGAGGTTCCTTTCCCGTCGGTAATCTCTGCCCCGTAAGGCAGTTCCCATTCGTATTCTGTAACCGCGGGAATGGGATCAACTGAATAGGAATAGCCTGCATGATTAAGACAAGTTATGTTTTTCCCGTAAATCGGTCCTGCGGGGCCCGGCATCGAATCAGCCAGGATCTCCCTGGTTCCCGGATCACCAAATCCGCAGAAATTACCAGCCATGACCGATACCATTCCTCCCTGTGAGCCCCATGTGACATTGATCGTTTGCGATCCCTGACCACTGTTGATGACCGCATTAGCAGGAACGCTCCACAGGTAAGTTGTAGCCCCCGGTGACTCCTGGATTGAAAAATCGATGTTTTCGCCTAAACAGGCACTCCCGGGACCTTCAACCGGCCCTGTAAGTTGCGGTGGTTCTTCAACCGAAACGATGAGCACGCTTGGATTACTGTTCCCGCAAACATTGCCCGCTATAACAGAAACGGTTCCCGGCGGGCCACTCCATTTGATTCTCACCTGGGTGGTATTTTGTCCGCTGACAATGCTATCTCCCCCGGGAACCGTCCACGAGTAAGAGGTGCTTCCATAGACTTCAGCAATGGTATGGGTTGTGGTTGAATCGGGGCAGACAGCTGCCGGACCAGAAATCGGACCAGGTGTATCTGGTGGAAGTTTGACAAAAATCTCAACACTGTCGACCGCTGTTTGCATCAGGGCATCCGTAGCCGTAACGGTATAGGTTTCGGTGATTATAGGTGAAGCCAGGGGGGTTGGGCTGGTGGGATCATCCAATCCTGTTGGGGGCGACCAGAGAAAAGTGATCGGGGGTGTGCCTCCCGACGGATTGGCGCTAAACTGTGATGAGGTGCCGGGGCAGATGGTGTCGGGGGTGGCCGTTGGGTTGACAACGAAACCTGAGAGTGCCCGGTTTCCTGCGATGGGCTGATAAGCCTGAGCTTGTGATCCGGCCCTGGGGGAAATTAAGATTAACCATATGGTAATCAGACAAAAGAACCAATGTGTTCGTGTGGTCATTCTTAATGATTGAATCCTAACAAACATACGCAAAAACAAGGTATTTTACAAACTTTTCGGAGAGCATTAGCCTAATTGGCTGTATTTTTGTATCTGAAGAGTGTAACCCCCTTTTCATTAAACCGTCTAAGCCCAGGATGAAATACCAGGATGACAACTACTACATTGAACGTGTGCTGAGTGGTGATGCTTCCTCGTATGCCGCTTTGGTCGCCAAACATAAAAGCCTGGTTTTTTCCATTGTATTAAGAATTTTAAATAACAGGGAGGACGCTGAAGAAGTTGCACAGGATTGTTTTGTAAAGGTATACCAGTCATTGGGATCATTTGAAAAAAAATCAAAATTCTCAACATGGTTGTACCGCATCGCTTATAATGCAGCCATCTCCAGGACAAGGAAAAAGAAGTTTGATTTTATTCCGATGGACAACTACATCATTCATAATTATTCCGAGGATGATTCACCTAAAATGACAATCGGTCTTGAGGAACATGAACAGACAAAGCTGATCGACAAGGCGCTTCAGCGGTTATCGGATGATGAAAACCTCCTGATATCATTGTTTTACAAGGGGGATAACTCCATTGAAGATATCAGCCATATTACCGGACTTACAGTTTCCAACGTCAAGGTGAGGCTTCACCGGATACGGAAAAAATTATACGATGAAATAACCGAAATAATGCAACAAAAAGTCATTTAGCTATGGGATCAGATGAATTATTAAGGGAACTCATGCAAAAGAGCACGCCGGATCACCCGTCGGATGCTTTTGTTGACAGGGTAATGGAACAGATCCGGCAGACACCTGAACTTTCTGCAGTGAAAAAGCCCTTTTACATGTATTTAAGGTCTGTCCTGCCTTTTATCCTCCTGGTGGGGATTGTTGCACTTTTCCTCCTTTCATCAGACCTGCCGCTGATCGACAATCTGCTGGGAACCGGAACTATAAAACAAACTGTTCTTTTTTACTTCAATGCGCTTGTCGTCAGCATGAAGATCATCTTTGCCTGGAAGTTTTTTTCCTTCGCCTTTATGGTAATTCTGTCGGGGGGTATCCTTATGCTCATCGATCAGCTTTTCAGCAGGAGGGCTAAGGATTTCTTTCTTTCCAAAGGTCTTTAAAGCTTTTCGGGGCGATTTTCGGTAGGGTTCTTCTTGGACCCCAAAGCCTTGCCCCGAAACGCCGGATCATTCTGTTTTTAAGTTTTGGCCCCGGTTTATCGAGCATCCACCTGTGCAACATAAGGATTTTCCACCCTGTTACGATTTTTCTCCAGAGAAAGGTAGAATATTTTTTGGATATTGCTTCATGTCTGTTGTAAAGAAGTAACTCGTGTACAGGAATTTTTACCGGACAAACTTCTGTGCATTTCCCGCAAAGAGATGAAGCGAAACTCAGGTGGTTATAGTCGCGCATCCCGAGGTAGTGGGGGGTGATCACCGATCCGATCGGTCCCGAATAGGGCGCTTTATAGGTGTATCCGCCAACGCTCCTGTATACCGGGCAGCCATTGAGGCATGCGCCGCAACGGATACAGGATAAACCGCGCCTTTGCTCCTTGAATTTCAAAAGTTCGGTCCGGCGGTTATCAATGAGAATGATATACATTTCCTCCGGTCCGTCTGGTTCGGTTTCTGTCCTGGGACCAAATACCAGGTTGTTGTAAACGGTAATTTTCTGGCCTGTGCCATGATGGGCGAGCAGTGGCAGGAATAAATCCAGGTCTTCAAGTGAAGGGATAATCTTTTCTATCCCTACCACAACAATCTGGATTTTCGGGAAGGCCATACAAAGTAGTCCGTTTCCCTCATTCTCAACCAGTGATACCGCTCCCACATCAGCAATAAGAAAATTTCCACCGGTTATACCCACATCAGCCCGGATAAAATCTGCCCTCAGTTTTTCCCTTACAAAGCGGGTGATCTCCTCTGGTTTACTTCCTTCTGGTAAATTGAACTTTTCATGAAAAAGGGCAGCCACATCCTCTTTTGACTTATGCATTGCCGGTGTAAGAATGTGGTAAGGCTTTTCATGGGCAACCTGAACAATGAATTCTCCCAGGTCGGTCTCAATGACTTCGCGCTTGTTCTTTGCAAACAACTCATTCAATTCCAACTCTTCCGAGACCATCGTCTTTTGTTTGACGATCACATGAGCCTTAGCCTTCTTTATAATGTGCATGATCTCTTTCTGAGCATCTTTTTCTGTAGGCGCCCAAAGTATTTTTCCTCCTCGTTTTTCGAAGTTATTTTCAAATTCAACCAGGTATTTATCAAGGTTGTTTATGACTTTATATTTAAGATTTGCCGCCCGTCGTTTTGCCAGTTCGAGATTATGGAACTGGTCAACGCCCCTGGAAACAGCCTGATCATATTTTCCTATACTGTAATCCAGTCGTCGCCTGTGTTCCTTATCAAACGATTTTTTTTCAGCCTGTTCAATAAACTCTTTATATAAATGGGTCATCTGGAAGATGATTATAAGAGGTGTGATATTTTTTCAATTCTTGGGATATGCCTGCCTCCTTCAAAACCTGTGATAAGAAAAGTCCTTGTGATTTTTAATGAACTTTCAGCCGAAAGAAACCTTCCGGGAAGTATCAGTACATTTGCATTGTTGTGTTTTCTCGCCAAAGCTGAAATCTCCTCATTCCAGCAAACGGCGGCTCTTATCTTTAGGTATTTATTTGCAACAATAGCCATTCCGTTACCGCTGCCACAGATAAGAATCCCAATTTTGTGTTCATTATCCTGAATTGATTTTGCCAGTTTATGGGCAATATCAGGATAATCAGAGGGAATCTCAATAAAAACTCCAAAATCATTCATTTGATAACCTTCACTCTGAAGATTGTTTATAATATACTGCTTTATCTTCAGTCCGGCATGATCACAACCTATCGGAATGATTTCATGTGGATACAACATCCTCAATATTTTAGACAAAAGTAACTATAACCAATCATATTTTATCTTTTTCACAAAAGAGTGTTAACAAGTGATTAATTTTGTTATAAAATTCTCATAAGATTATTTCTTTTATCAAATTTGATTCTATTTGTTCTTTTTATAAAAAATTAAAGGTTTTTATCCAATTATCTCAACATTTTTTTCAAAAGGATTCATCATCAATTTATCAACACACATGTTAATAAACAAACCTATATTATTATGTTAATAAATTATTCATCAATTATTTACAATAGAATAACTTCTATTTTTATGTTTATAAAGAACTAATATTGAAAATTAAAAATAATACTTCAAAAAGAAATCAACCGTTTCAACAGCTATTATAATAAACAACAAAAGAAAAGCTTTTTAATTATTTAAAATGAAGGTTGAAAAAAATAAAAACATCATAAAATATATTTCGGAACTCAGGAGGGAAAAAAGAGCAGTCATTCTTGCCCATTATTACCAGGTTCCTGAAATACAAGACATCGCAGATTTTGTCGGTGACAGTCTTGCTCTTTCACAACAGGCACATACAACTAAAGCAGAAATCATTGTTTTTGCCGGAGTTCATTTTATGGCAGAAACTGCAAAAATACTCAATCCGGGTAAAAAAATTTTACTGCCCGATATTAAAGCAGGTTGTTCACTCGCTGATTCATGCCCGCCGCAGGAATTTAATGAATTCATTAAAAAACACGCAGGTCATATTGTTGTGTCATACATAAACTGTTCGGCAGAAATAAAAGCCTTATCTGATGTAATCTGTACCTCAAGTAATGCAGTTAAAATAGTAGAAAGTTTTCCTAAAGATCAACCCATAATTTTTGCACCCGACAAAAACCTTGGAAATTATATAAACGGTGTAACCGGACGAAATATGTTGTTATGGAATGGGGCCTGTGAGGTGCATGATATTATAAAAACGGAAGCTGTAATAAGGTTAAAAGCAGAGAATCCTGGTGCCAAACTGATAGCCCACCCCGAATGTAAAGGAGTCATTCTCGAACTTGCCGACTATATTGGATCAACAACAGGATTATTGAATTATACTATAAAAAGCCCGGCAAAAAAATTCATTGTAGCCACAGAGACTGGGATTCTTCACCAGATGAAAAGATCATCACCGGAAAAAGAGTTTCTTATTGTTGCTACCAATGAAGCATGTTCGTGCAATGATTGTCCTTATATGAAAATGAATAGCCTTGAAAAGCTATATTTGTGCCTTAAAAACGAGAGACCTGAAATAAAGCTTTCCGGATCGCTGATAGAAAGGGCAAAAAAACCGATTTTGCGGATGCTTGAGATTTCGGGGTAAACACCAAAGTTCTGTTATGATTCATAATTCCAGGAACCTTTTCTTACTGATTTCTTCTTTTCTCTTCATTTTATTTTTTTCCGGAAGAATGGTTGGTCAGGATACCAGTTCGGCCGACGGATACAAGGTTTTTAATTATCCGGGGGGTAAAAAATCAAGCGAGGGATTTATGAAAAAAGGGAAACCGGATGGTTACTGGAGGTCCTATTTTGAAAACGGAAAACTGAAATCGGAAGGAAACAGGAAGAATTTCGATCTGGACAGTTGCTGGAAGTTTTACAATGAAAACGGAGCACTTGTACTAGAGGTCAGTTATAAAAAAGGGAAAAAGAACGGGATTAAGACCACCTATCTTGAAAAAGAGATGATTCGCGAGAATTACGTGAATGATATCAAAGAGGGATGGACAAAATATTATTTCCAGGACGGTAACATAAAATCAGAAGTTCCGTTTGTTCATGGCCAGGAGCAGGGGTTCGGCAAGGAGTATGCCCCCGACGGCACCATCATCACCCTTACTGAATACAAACGAGGATTTATTGTAGAGAGAACGCGGATCAACAGGAAGGACAGGAATAACCTGAAACAGGGCAAATGGTTCTATTTTTATGATTCAGGGCCCATCAGGTCGGAAGGGGCTTACCATGATGATAAAAAGAGTGGCTACTTCAAGGATTACACGGAGAGCGGAGATCTGATAAGGGTGCAGAAATTTATTGAAGATGTGCTTCAGGCGGAGGCGGAAGAGATCCAGAAACTGGATATAAAGAATGATTACTATGCCTCAGGAAAGATAAAGGCTACCTCCATGTACAGGAACGGAATCCAGGAGGGGGTAAAAAGAGAGTTCACGGAAGAGGGGCAGGTTGAAAAAGCCTGCCTGTATAAAAACGGGGTGATCATTGGCGAGGGGATTATTAAAGAGGACGGAAACCGCGACGGACCATGGAAGGATTATTACCCCGACGGAAAGATAAAGTCGGAAGGAAAGTATGACAATGGCAAGCAGATAGGGGAGTGGAAATTCTATTTTCAGAACGGAAAAATAGAGCAATCGGGTAAATTCAATAAATCCGGAAAGACTGAGGGCACCTGGAAGTGGTATTATGATACGGGTCAGTTACAGCGTGAGGAGAACTTCCGGGCTGGCTTGAAAGACGGAATGTCGGTCGAATATGACGAAGGCGGCAATACGATTTTTGAAGGTGAATTTGTGAACGGATCAGAGGACGGGCCCTGGTTTGAGTTGACTGGTGATGTGTGTATCCGGGGAAATTACCGCGACGGACTCAGGAACGGACCCTGGTCCTACTCCTATATTCAGCGGAACGGAACCGCAACCGACACGTTGCTGTTTTTCAGGGGCGGTTTCATAGAGGATAATCCTGATGGACAACACACCTATTACTGGGATTACGGGAAAATTAAGGACGAGGGATTATATGTGATGGGAAAGAAGGAGGGAGACTGGCTGAAATACAACTATGACGGGACCCTCTTTATGATCATATCCTACAAGGATGGAGTTGAAATAAAGTACGACGGGGTGAAAATAAAACCCGCCTTTGAAAAAACGGAGGAACCATGAAGCAGGTAAGAAGAAAAACAGATCCGGAAAAACCAGATGGCAAAGATCTTATAAGGCTGAATAAGTACATTGCAAATTCCGGTGTTTGTTCCCGGAGGGAAGCAGATAAGCTGATAGAGGCAGGCGCTGTTATGGTGAATGGAAAAATCATAACGGAACTCGGCACAAAGATCTCGCCCACAGATAAAGTTCAGTATGGGGACCAGACCATCCGGAGGGAGCGACCACAGTATATTTTGCTGAACAAGCCCAAAGGGTATATAACAACAGTGGACGACCCTGAAAAACGGAAGACCGTCATGGCCCTGATTGAGAATGCCTGCAAGGAGCGGGTCTACCCGGTGGGCAGGCTCGACAGGAACACCACGGGACTTTTACTGTTCACAAACGACGGGATTGTGGCAAAAAAACTTACCCACCCGAGGTACGGTGTGAAAAAAATATATCATGTCGGACTCGATAAAGCACTTACCAGGGCCGATTATCAGACCATTCAGGGAGGATTTAAACTGGAGGATGAGCATATAAAGGCCGATGATCTTGAATACGTGGGCGACGGAAAGGATAAAAAGGAGATTGGCATCACCCTACATTCTGGGCAGAACAGGATCGTCAGGAGAATTTTTGAACATTTCGAGTATAAGGTTGTCAAACTTGACCGCGTATACTATGCTGGGTTGACGAAAAAGAACCTTCCCCGCGGACATTGGCGTTTTCTGGAAGAACAAGAGATAAATTTGTTAAAAATGATCAGTTCCCAACCATAATGTATGAAACCAATCAGCATATATATTGTTGAAGATGAACTGCTCATCACGGCGAGCCTGAAAGCCCAGCTGCAGAATTTCGGATATGATATCCTTGGCTCTTCAACGCGTGGTGAATCCTGCCTTGAAGAGATCGAACAACTTTCTAAAGAAGGGAGGGAGCCCGAAATCATCTTAATGGACATTCACCTTCGGGGCGAGATGGATGGCATTGAAACGGCCAAAAAGATCAATGACAAATTCAATTGCGGTATCATATTTTTGACCGGACAAAGTTCGAAGGAGGTTTATGACAGGTCGTTCAAGATCAAACCATTCGGATACCTGCTGAAGCCGATCGACATGGAGCAGACCAAGATGACCATCGAGATTGCTGCTTATCAGCGGAACCTGGAACTCAAAAACATGGAGTACCAGAAGAACCTGGAGATGCTGCTAAACCTTAAGACAAAAGAGAAAAATGAGATCCAGCTGATGTACCAGACCATCCTGGACCACTCGTTTATCGGGAAGGTGATCTTATCGGACAATGCCATTTTTTATGCCAACCAGAGATCGGCCGCCATTCTGGAATTAAATCTTGAAAATTTCCTGAAGATTTCACCCCGGGCCCTTTATGAGCTCTTCATTGAAGAGGACAAGGAAAAGATCTCCTCCATATCAAGAATGTTCCTTGAGAACATGATCAAATCTCAGACGGTTCATTTTCAAGCCAGGACTAATCATGTTCCCGGCAAATTCCTTGAAATTCAAATCGACAAAGTTGAATATCTTGGAAAACCCGCCCTCAGTCTCTCATTCTTTGATATCAATGATTTTCAGGGAGAACAACACTCCGAACCCTTCTGAAAAAACACAGGCAAAAAACAAAAGTTAAAATCATAACAACTCCAATGATCAAGAAATCTTTTCTTCTCATTTTCCTGCTATCTGCAATCCGGGTTTTTGCCCAGGAAAATATAACAGCATTGCTGAATAAAGCGGGTGATGCCTCAAAGTATCCCGGCGAAAACCTGCTAACGGTATTCGATAGCACAATCGTTGATGTACAGGAGAGCGGCCTTACATTCGTATTTAACCATACGCTTACTAAAATTCTGACAGCCAGAGGGGCGGTGGAACAAAATGTAATCAAGTTTGGGTATGACCCGATGTCAGCCTTTGTTGAAATCAAGTTGGCACTGATATACAGGAAAAACGGCACAGTTGATTCACTTGATATAAAGAAGACCCAGGATTACCCGGCACCTGCCAGGGCCATTTACTGGGGGGCCAGGGAAAAAATGCTGGAGACCGGGCGTCTTGAACCGGGTGATGCTGTTGAAGTTGTCATGTTCCGGAAGGGTTTCACCTATGCCCTCCTTACGGGTGATGAAGATGATAAATATATTCCACCTATGCGGGGACATTTTTATGACATCGTCGAATTTTTCAATCCGTCACCATACAAAGTGAAAGTTTACCAGGTTGCTGTGCCGGTTGACAAGACCCTCCAGTTTGAATTTTACAACGGCGAAGCGCAAACCTCTTCATGGACAAGCAACGGAAAGACCGTGTATACCTTCACCAAAAATGATTTCATGCCATTAAAGAGCGAGCCAAGGATGGTTGCTCTTTCGGATGTTGCGCCCAAGCTTCTGTTATCGACCAGTCCGGACTGGCAGGCAAAATCGAAATGGTTTTTCAAGGTAAACGAGGATTTCGGGAGTTTTGACTCGACCCCGGAGATAAAGGCCAAGGTTGACGAGATCCTGAAGGGGGCCCAGGATGAAATGGACTCTGTATCGAGGCTTACCCACTGGTGTGCCGATGAGATCCGATATTCCGGCATCTCAATGGGAGAAGGGGAGGGGTTCACCCTTCACAAAGGATCGATGACCTTTACCGACCGGTGTGGAGTTTGCAAGGACAAAGCAGGCATGCTGATCACAATGCTCCGGGCAGCCGGCTTTAAATCCTATCCCGCAATGACCATGGCAGGCTCCAGGATCGATTATATTCCGGCTGATCAGTTCAACCATTGTGTGACCATCGTCAAATTACGTGACGGAAAATATCACTTGCTTGATCCCACCTGGGTTCCTTTTGTGAGGGAGTTGTGGTCCAGCGCCGAACAGCAGCAGGAGTACCTGATGGGTTTGCCGGAAGGCGCCGACCTGGCCTCAACACCGGTTTCCGACCCATCAAATCACTATATAAAAATTTCGGATGTTGCAGAGCTGCAAGCAGATGGATTGCTGAAAGGACGCATAACGATCATAGCCGAAGGGCAGTCAGACGCAGCTGTCAGGGGGCTGTTCAAATATTCCAATCAGACCATGTGGTTTCAGAATGTAGAAAGAGAGCTTCTTCGCCTGTGGCCACAGGCAAAGATTACAGCCCTTGATTATTCCGACCCCGCCGACTATCTTGGCGAACCCATCCGGGTCACCATCTCTTACTCCATTCCTCAATTTGCAATCGTCGGACCCGATGCGATTCTGATGACCCCGCCGGCCGTCGCAGGGATCTTTAAATCGTTCCAGGGCCACCTCTCGTTCGATACAGGACTAAAGGAGCGGAAATACGCCTTCAGGGATCGCTGTTCAAGAGTAGTTGAGATATCGGAGGCCATTACCCTTCCGGCCTATAAAAAAGTTGTCAGGATACCTGAGACCATTTCAAAAAAGGGAACGAGTGCCTCCTATGAGGGGGGATACAGGCTCACAGGCAATACATTGTTTTTCAAAAGTAAGTCTATGCTTGGTAAACGGATCTATGAACCGCAGGACTGGCCCGATTTTAAAAGTGTCGTGGAGGCACAAAACCAGTTTGCCGAAAAACCCCTCATCCTTGAATTATAACAAGAAAAAATCAATAAAATGAAAAACATATTTCCTTTTTCTGTTTTCCTATTTGCTTTGTCCGTCCTGCCGGTCATTTGTCCCGCCCAGGATGAAAAATACGATGCCGTTTATCTTTCCCTTACCAAAGAGTACACCCTGAATCCCGACGGCAGCATGGACTACAGGTATATCAAACAACTGAAACTGCAGAGCTACCGGGCGTTTAACAGCCTGTACGGGGAGACCTTCGTGGTTTATTCGCCCGGGAAGCAGACGTTGAAGGTAAATGAGGCCTTTACCATCATGGCCGATGCCAAAAAGATCAAAACGCCTGAAAATGCCTTTAATGAAGTCCTTCCGGGATTTGCAGCCAATGCCCCTGCCTATAACAGCCTGCGGGAGATGGTTATCACCCATACAGGGCTTGAGCGGGGGGCGGTCATAAACCTGGATTACCAGATTCACAGCGGAAAGGGATTTTACCCGGCATTGATGGGTAATGAGGTATTGGCAGAGACCGAACCCTTAAAAAAGCTGGTTGTCAGGGTAAGGATACCGGATGGGGCAGACCTGTATTCACAGGTTTTAAACACCAACTGTCAACCAAAAAAGTCAAATGAGAACGGTTACCAGATCTTTACGTGGGAGATGGAAAATGCTCAGGCCATTTCTGCCGAAGAGAACCAGGCCGGATCGTATGAACTCTATCCTAGACTGATCTTTTCGACATCCGGCGACCGGAAAAAGATCTTTGAAGAGCTTTCGAAACAGGAGGCATTCGGGTATGTGATCAATGAAAAGATGAGCAGGGGCCTGGACGCCCTTCTTTCGGGTAGCAGCGGGAAGCTTGACAATGTAATAAGATTGCAGGAAAAGGTTGTAAATGATGTCCGGTTTTATCCTATTCCTCCAAGGTATATTGGATATACCTGCCGCACCCCGGAACAGGTTTGGAGTTCCAACGGAGGAACGGCTCTTGAAAAGGCCGTATTACTGGTTGCCCTTCTGAAGGCAGCCGGTATAGAAGCAGAGCCGGTGGCCATCACGCGAACAGCTTTTTATTCGGATAAAACCGGAACACTGGCAGATGTAGAAGATTTTGCTGTCAGAGCTGATTTGAAAGAGGAGGGGGCGGTCTACCTTTCACTGACCAGCCTGAACAACCAGAACCTTGCAAGCTCCCTGCCCGGGCGCACCTTCATTTCATTCGGGAATAAAAAGGGAATAAAGACCATTTCGACCGGAACGCCATCCCAGGAGATCAGCGTACAGGGCCGGTTCATCTGCTCATCCGATCCGAAGCTCACGGGCGAATTGTCGGTAAGCGCCAATGGCGCCGCCAATCCATACCTGGCATTGCAGAGAGATAAGAACAAGATTAAAAACTGGGTTTCCGGCGGGATTTCTTCGGGAGATTTAAAAGAGGCGAAAGTTTCGGATATCACTCCGGCGTCAGCCTTTCAGACCTTCACTGTCCAGTCGGACAAGCCATTTAAAAAGGATACCAGCTTTTATTATTTCACCATCCCATTTTTGAACAGTGGCATTGACAGCTGGAACATTAAAACCCTATCCTCCAGAAGGGAAAGTCCGCTTGAATTACCGGCTCTTGCGACCGAAAAGTACAATTACGAAATAACGCTTCCCGATGGGTTCAGCCTCTTTTATCCCGACACAAAAACCAAAATTTCGAATAAAACCGGCGACTTTTATTTCGAGGTAAAAAGTTCAAAGGGAAAACTCATGATCAGCAGGGAGATCAAGCTTAACGAGCGGGTCATCTCCCCCGGATCTTACCAGGAATTCAAGGCGCTTATGGACTCCTGGAACAATCCGAGGAGCCGGGAGGTGATTTTGAAAGCGGAAAAATAAATTTCTGGTTTACTATGGAGTAATGATCCGCCCCAGCTTTTTGTGAACGTCGGTACTGGTTTTCTTCAGCGCTTGCCATTGCTCCAGTAGCCGTTTTTCCTCTTCAGGTGTATTTTTCGCGTGAAGCTTTTTACGAAGTTCTTCAATCATTTTCTTGATTTTCCTTGCCTTAAAAGAGAGAATGCTGTGTTCGATGTGAAGCCGGAGCCGCATCTCCTCGGTCTCGACGAGGATGTTATTCTTTGCCCAGTTCAGGCTTAATTCGTAAGGGGTAAAGATCAGGTCGACCGTCATGCCTGAAATATCACGGTTTTGGTTGGATAGAAAATAATTCCTGTCGGGGACATACTCCTCATCCAGCCCCTTTACATAGACATCAAAGATCTGACGGTAGACAGTGTTCTCAAAACCCAGGTCATCCCTGAGAATGTCGTGGACAACAAAATCCGCGATCATTACAGAGATCTCTTCATTGTCCTTTGGATCACGTTTAATGTGAATCGTGTCCTGGCCATATAAGAGCAGGATCCTTATTATTTCCCGCTCCTGGTTTTTTGCCATTCGAAAATCGACCTCCGGCCGGATCTCCCGGACAGGCGTCTCCTTCAGGTCCTCCTCCGGAATATTTTAATCATTGGCTTTTTTCAGGATTTTTTGACGCAACACCCTGTTGTGCTCGTTCATCATTTTGTTTTCTTGAATTTCCATCAGGGAAGAACACTCTTTTATGTAGAGAGACCGGGGGATGGCGTCGGGTATAGTAC
>JBAXRT010000008.1:0-36292 GCA_037131065.1 bacterium
GTCATGCCTTTCTTGTCCGGTTTTTAAGCTCCGATGGCACCGTGTCCTCAAGCCTCTTTTTTTACGGCTGAAAAAAACGGGGAAAACGGAATAACGGTCTATCAGAAAAGCACCGGGAATCCGGAATTCAACAAGGCTCGCGACATCTGGTTTAAGGACCGGAGGTACATCCTCCCGGCAGGTGATGCAAGAATTCATTGGGACAAGGAGAACGTGATCGCGGTGAGGGTATTTGACCAGTCGGGCGCCGGCGGCATGTATGCCAAACCTTTCGAAATCTCTATGGTCGACCTGAAATATCATATCATTTTTGATTTCTCCAATTCTGCTTTCATCTATTCCGGGGATTCCATCGTATCAAGGAAATTTACGGTCAGGAACGTTTCCGGGAAAGAGCTGTTCAAGGGTAAGCTCGAGATTAGGGTGAGGCTCTGTTCCGACGGACTGACCATACTCAGGGAAAGCCACGATCTGGATCTGCAGAAAGCGGCACAAGAGGAGGTCAGTTTCTCCCTCCCATCTGATCTTTCAAAGCCTGCCATAGCAGAGATCACCTTTACCGACAATGCCTCCGGACAGAAGATCTCCGCCAGTCTCGAGATCCCCTATATCCTGACACCAAAGGTTCCCGAAGAGCCCAGGATAAACGGCGCTAAAGTGTTCGGGGTTCGTCCCTGGTCGCCCTTCCTGTTCAAGGTTGCAGCAACCGGAGTTGCCCCGCTGAAATATACAGCTACCGGTCTTCCCGACGGACTTAAGATGGATGAGACCAATGGCGTGATAACGGGCACTCTCCGCAAAAAGGGAGAGTACCTGGTGAACCTGAAGGTCGAGAACAGCGCCGGGGTATCAGACGGAACATTGAAGATCATATGCGGCGACCGGATCTCACTTACTCCGCCGATGGGTTGGAATAGCTGGAATTGCTGGGGACTCAGCGTCAGTGACAAAAAGGTGCGCCAGACGGCCGATGCCATGAAATCGACCGGGCTGATCGATCATGGATGGACTTACATCAATATTGATGACGGGTGGGAATACACCCACGATAAAGAGGGAATGATCCTGACCAACTCAAAATTTCCGAACATGAAGGCACTGTGCGATTATGTCCACTCGCTTGGCCTCAAAATCGGGATTTACTCTTCACCAGGTCCAAAGACCTGCGGAGGGTATGAGGGCAGCTATACCTTCGAGGAAAAGGATGCAAAGGCTTACGCCTCCTGGGGGATCGATTATCTTAAATATGACTGGTGCTCTTACGGGAACATTGCTCCTAAACCCACCATCGAACAGATGAAGACACCCTACCGGGAGATGAAACGTTTTATCCGCAATGCAGGCCGTGACATCCATTACAGTCTTTGCCAGTATGGCATGGGGAACGTCTGGAAGTGGGGTGCCGAGGTCGATGGCAACTCCTGGAGGACCACCGGCGATATCGAAGATACCTGGGAAAGCCTTTCATCCATCGGTTTCAGCCAGGATGTATGCTCCCCATTTGCAGAACCCGGCCGGTGGAACGACCCTGATATGCTCGTGGTAGGTATGGTCGGATGGGGACCTGAGCTTCATTATACCAACCTGACCCCAAATGAACAATATCTCCACATCACCCTATGGTCCATGCTTGCCGCACCCCTGTTGATCGGATGTGACCTGAGCCAGTTGGATCCGTTTACCATGAACCTGCTCACCAACGACGAAGTTCTTGCCGTGAACCAGGATCCGCTGGGCAGACAAGCCACCCGGGTAAAAATGGCCACCGGTTATGAGATCTGGATGAAGCCACTCGAAGACGGGAGCATTGCCCTCGGGCTCTTCAACAAAACACTTGACCCGGTCTATGTTCCGGTTGATCTCAAAGATCTGGGACTTTCAGGAAAACATTCCATGAGAGACCTCTGGACGCAGCAGGATCTTGGGAAAGTTCGCGACCACTTCGAAATGAAGGTGTTACCTCATGGTGCAAGGATGGTCAGCCTTAGATAGTTCCTCTGGAAAATTTTTTAAAGGGATGCTGACTTAAATGCTTATATTGATTAGATTTGTAGAAAAAATAAAGGATTTTATCCTTTCTGAAAATGGGTTGTCATAAATAACTCGGACAATAACTAAAAAACTAACGCTATGGCTAAAATCACAAAAGAAGATGCTTTAAAGTATCACGAAGAGGGTCGTCCCGGTAAAGTTGAAGTCGTTCCAACAAAACCTCACAGAACCCAGAGGGACCTGTCACTCGCTTATTCACCAGGTGTTGCATTCCCCTGCCTGGAAATCGAAAAAAACCCTGATGATATTTACAGGTACACCTCCAAAGGAAACCTTGTAGCCGTCATTTCAAACGGTACGGCCGTTCTGGGACTCGGTGATATTGGTGCTGATTCCGGAAAACCGGTAATGGAAGGGAAAGGTCTGCTCTTCAAAATCTTTGCCGATGTTGATGTTTTTGACATCGAAGTTTCGACCAAAGAGGTCGATAAGTTTGTTGAAACCGTGAAACAAATCGCGGTCACCTTCGGCGGGATCAACCTGGAAGACATCAAGGCACCGGAATGCTTTGAGATCGAAGAGCGACTGAAGAAGGAGCTGCAGATTCCCATCATGCACGACGACCAGCACGGTACGGCCATTATCTCCGCTGCCGGTATGATCAATGCGCTGGAGATCGCAGAAAAGAAGATCGAGAAGGTAACGATCGTGGTGAATGGTGCCGGCGCATCCGCCATTGCCTGCACCAAGCTTCTTGTATCTATCGGAGCAAAAAAGGAGAACATCATCATGCTCGATACCAAGGGCGTTCTCCGGAAAGACAGGACCGACCTGAACAAGTATAAACAGATTTTCGCAACCGATAAAAAACTGAATACCCTTGCCGAGGCGATGAAGGGAGCTGACGTATTCCTCGGGTTATCCACGAAGAATGTCGTCTCGAAAGATATGGTCAGGTCGATGGCCAAGGACCCGATCGTTTTTGCCATGGCGAATCCCGATCCGGAGATCACCTATGACGATGCGATGGATGCACGTCCCGACGTGCTGATGGCAACCGGAAGATCCGATTATCCCAACCAGGTCAACAACGTCCTTGGATTCCCGTTCATTTTCAGGGGAGCGTTGGATGTGAGGGCCACCTGCATCAACGAGGAGATGAAGATCGCGGCAGTCTACGCACTGGCCAAGCTGACCAAAGAGGATGTTCCTGAAAATGTCAGCAAGGCCTATAATGTCAAAAATCTCATTTTCGGCCGTGAATATTTTATCCCAAAGCCACTGGATATACGTCTGATCACCGCCGTTGCCCCTGCTGTTGCCAAAGCAGCCATGGATTCCGGCGTTGCCAGGAAACCCATCACTGACTGGGAAGCCTATAAATCGGAGCTGAGCCGCCGGCTTGGTCTAGAGAACCAGCTGCTGCGCGGACTCGCCCTGAAAGCCAAAGTAAATCCCAAAAGGGTGGTTTACGCCGAAGGCACAAACCTCAAAGTCCTCAAGGCCGCCAATGAGGTGTTCCACGATGGTGTTGCAAAACCGATCCTTCTTGGGAATGTGGAACAGATCAAGAAGATCATCTGTGAGAACAACCTTGAAATCTGTGATGTACCCATCATCGATCCACAGGATCCCGCCATGGAGGACAAGAGAAAACAGTTTGCGGAACTGATCTGGCAGAAGCGCCAGCGCAAAGGCATCACCCATGATGCTGCATACGAACTCACCTTCAACCGGAATTATTTCGGGATCATGATGGTCGAGACCGGCGAAGCCGATGCGATGGTTTCAGGGGTTACCTGCGAATACGGCGATGTAGTCGGGCCTGCCCTGAAACTCATAGCCCCTAAAAAAGGACTTGACCGGATCTCGAGCATGTACATCGTGGTAACCAAAAAGGGTCCCTACTTTTTTGCAGATACCACCGTGAATCTTGATCCCGACTGGAAAACCCTGGCGGGGAACGCCCTTTTAACGGCTGAGATGGTCCGCCGCTTTAACATTGAGCCGGTGATCGCCATGGTCTCTTATTCCAACTTCGGATCGATCAAACCGGGCGAGCATACCATGGGCCCCGAAAAGGTAAGACAAGCCACACACTATCTCCATGAGAATTACCCGGATCTGCTGGTTGACGGCGAGATCCAGGCCAATTTTGCCCTGAACAAGGAGATGCGCCAGAGCAAATTCCCCTTCTCAAAAATAGCAAACCACGATGTCAACACCCTCATTTTCCCGAATCTCAGTTCCGGCAACATCGCCTACAAGATCATGCAGGAGATCGGGGGTGCCGAGGTGATCGGTCCGATCCTCATGGGGATGAACAAACCGATCCACGTCGTTCCGATGGAATGTAGCGTCAGGGAGATCGTCAGCATGACGACTATTGCAGTCGTTGATGCGCAGCATGCAAACAACAAGGTGAAATAACCATTTCGTTTTTCATTGTATCATAAACATAAAGCAACATTATGAGTTTAAGTATTATTGGAAGATCAATCGCGGAATCTGTTACGTTAAAACTTAACGAAACAGCTGCCATACTCAGGGCGAAAGGGGAACCTGTCATCCATCTCGGGATCGGCGAACCCAAGAGCAAAGCGCCGTTGGATGCGATCACCTCTGCAGCCGCCTTGCTTAATTCGGGAGAGATCCGGTATACTCCGGCCGACGGGATCCCGGCTCTCAAACAGGCCATCGTTCGTTACACCGGGGATATGTACGGAAGAATCGTCTCGGTGGAGAACGTCATTGCCTCGGGAGGGGCTAAACAGGCCATCATGGTCGCTATGCAGGCCATCCTCAATCCACAGGACGAGGTCGTTTTTCCGGCCCCATACTGGGTGAGCTACCCGGAAATGGTTAAGCTTTGCGGGGCTGTGCCGGTACCTGCCTACCCTGAGGATGGTTCTTTCTATCCCACACTTCAGGATATTGAACGGGTTTGCAGTTCGTATACCAAAGCCATCATACTCAACAGCCCGAACAACCCCACCGGAGTGGTTTACTCCGAGCAGTTTATTGCCGAGATGGTTGAATTCTGCGAGAAGAAGGGGATCTACCTGTTCATGGACGATATCTACCACCGGCTGATCTTCAACGGAAAAAAAGCAGTGAGCTGTTTCAAATACCTGAAAGGAAGCCTTGAAGATTCGAAACTGATCATTATCAACGGGGTTTCAAAACAGTATGCCATGACCGGCTTCAGGATCGGCTGGGCCGTTGCCAATAAAAAGCTGATCAGGGCCATGACCAATATCCAGAGCCACCAGACCTCGGGACCTTCCGTGGTATTACAGGCGGCGGCAGTCGGTGCGATCCATGGCGTCCAGTCATGCGTTGAAAGTCTCAACATGACCCTTGAAAACAATACCAGGGTGATGATGGACCAGCTGAACTCTTTTGAAGGGATCCGCGCCAATAAACCAGACGGAGCATTCTATTGTTTTGTCGATTTCAGTCACTACAATAAGAATTCGACTACCCTGGCCTACTTCCTGCTCGACAAGGTGCGTGTGATCACGGTCCCGGGAATCGAGTTCGGCCTCGACGGCCACCTGCGTCTCTCCACCTGTGGTTCCATCAAGGACATCACACAGGGGATAGAACGCATCAAATGGGCGCTCGACCCGAATTCTCCGAATGAACTCTATATCGGAGACCGGAAACTGGTGAGAGACTGGCTATAATTTTTTATTGGATCATTAAACTTCATAACTATGTCAAAATATTTAAAATTTGAAACCCCTGCTCAAAAGCAGGCGACAAATTTGAAGAGTGAATATGGACTGGCGAATCACGGACTGGTGCACCTCGACAGGGTTTACTGGAACCTTCCCGAAGCTTCCCTCTATGAGGAGGCCGTTTTCCGCAACGAGGGAAAGATCGTGAATGGCGGTCCGCTGCTGGTACACACCGGCAAATGGACGGCCAGGGCAGCCAACGAAAAGTACTTTGTGATGGAATCCACCACGGCCGAAAAGATCGACTGGGGAAAGAACAACCGCCCGATGAGCCCGGAGAAGTTCGACGGCATGTTCAGCAGGCTGCAGGCTTTCCTCCAGGGTGAAGAGCTTTTCGTTCAGGATGTCTTTGTTGGAGCAGATCCCGATTACCAGGTACCCATCCGGATCATCACCGATACCGCCTGGCAGAGCCTCTTTGCACGCAACATGTTCCTGACCATCAACACGCTGGAAAAGCATAAGACACACGTCCCGAATTTCACGGTCATCGCGTCACCCTCCTTCAAGCTCGATCCCAGAATTGACGGGACCAACAGTGAGACCGCCATCGTGATCAATTTCGACAAAAGGCTGGCAATCGTGGCAAACACGCAGTACGGCGGTGAGATCAAAAAATCGATCTTCACCATCATGAACTTCCTCATGCCGCTGCAGGATATCATGTCGATGCACTGCTCCGCGAACGTTGGGAAGAAAGGCGATGTAGCCCTGTTCTTCGGTCTCAGCGGCACCGGAAAGACCACCCTTTCGGCCGATCCAAACCGTGCGCTGATCGGCGACGATGAGCATGCGTGGAGCGACGAAGGTGTTTACAATTACGAAGGCGGGTGCTACGCAAAGGTCATCAGGCTTTCGGCCGACCACGAGCCCGAGATTTATGCCTGTACCAGGAAATTCGGGACGATCCTGGAGAATGTAGTCTTCGATCCCGTCTCAAGGAAGATAGATCTTGATGACGACCAGATCACCGAGAATACACGTGCCTCCTACCCGCTCGACTTTATCCCGAATTCGATCCCGGAGAAGATGGTTAAGAGCCATCCTAAGAATGTCATCTTTTTGACCTGCGACGCCCAGGGGGTCATGCCCCCGATCGCCCGCCTGGACATGAATCACGCGATCTACCATTTCATCAGCGGATACACTTCCAAGATCGCCGGAACAGAACTCGGACTCGGCATCGAGCCGGAGATTGCGTTCAGTGCCTGTTTTGGAGCACCCTTCATGGTACATCATCCTTACTTCTATGCCGACCTGCTCCGCAGGAAGATAGAAAAGCATGATGCTAAAGTATGGCTGGTGAATACCGGCTGGGTTGGCGGCAAGTTCGGCGTCGGCAAGCGAATCAGCATCCGTCACACAAGGAACATGCTCAATGCGGTGCTCGACGGTGAACTCGACAATGTAAAATTCAGGAAAGACAAGATCTTCGGTTTCGAGATCCCGATCACATGCCCGAATGTACCGGATGATGTGCTCGATCCTTCGACTGCCTGGGGTAACAAGAATGAGTACTGGATGAAGTACGATGCACTTGCTTCACGCTACATTGAGAACTTCAAGGTCTTTATCCCCGGCTGCCCCGAAGAGATCCTGAAGGCAGGACCGAAGCGGCTGAAAACCTAGTGCTGGAGCCGATTCCTGACTTTACCTTATCTGAATACTGCAAGCCCCCGGAAAATTTCCCGGGGGCTTTTTTATGGTTAAATATTGTTAATAAAACATATGAATATTTGTACATTCAAAATTTAATTATAATTTTACTTTTCATATGAAACCATCACCAGTATTAAACCATTTAATTAAAGAAAAATGAGCTCATTAAAAGCAAAATTTGTTGAAAAGGCTGTGCCGGTTGCGGCTGAAGTTAAGACTTTATTTAAGGAACATGGTAATACGGTTATCGGACAGGTCACTATTGAGTCGGTGATTGACGGGATGAAAGGATTACCGACGCTGCTAACACTTACTTCAAAACTCGACGCACAGGAAGGTATCCGTTTCAGAGGTTATTCCATTCCGGAGTTACAACAAAAATTACCAAAATTAGGACCCGACGACGAGCCATTGCCGGAAGGGCTGTTTTACCTAATGCTTTTGGGAGAGCTCCCAACCCCTGAGGATGTGAAGGAGATAGGGAAAGAGTGGAAACAAAGGGCTGTGGTTCCCACCCATGTTTTCAAGGTCCTGGATGCAATGCCAATGGAATCAGCCCCCATGGCCGATTTCGCTGCCGGCATCCTTGCCCTGGCCACCGAATCGAAATTCCTGCAAGCCTACAATGCCGGAGTCGGAAAGAAAGATTACTGGGATTCTACCTATGAAGATGTGATGAATTTCATCGGCCAGTTACCGGTCATCGCATCTTATATATACAGGAAACATTATTTCGGTGGAAAGGTGATCGCCGCCGATCCAAACCTCGACTGGGCTGCCAACCTGGCCCACATGATGGGTTACGACTCCCCCGAAATCTATAAATTATTCAGATTATACCTCACCATCCATGCTGACCACGAAGGCGGGAACGTCTCGGCACATGCCACCCATCTCGTTGCTTCGGCATTAAGCAATCCATATTACTCCTATGCTGCCGGTATGCTTGGCCTTGCCGGTCCACTGCACGGTTATGCAAACCAGGAGGTTATCGCCTGGGTCCTCGACATGATCAAGGAGATCGGCACTTCCACGCCGACCAAACAGCAGATCCACGATTTCTGTGAAAAGACCATCGGTGCCGGCAGGGTTATCCCGGGTTACGGCCATGCCGTTCTGAGGAAAACCGATCCGCGATTTGAAGCACAGCGGGAATTTGCCGGAAAATACTGCAAGGGCGACAGCCTTATCCAGATCGTGAACGATCTCTACGAGGTAGTCCCCCCGATCTTAGGATCCCTCGGCAAAGTGAAAAATCCATGGCCTAACGTCGATGCCTACTCCGGTTCGCTCCTGATGCATTACGGAATCAAGGAGGCCCCCTTCTATACGGTTCTGTTCGGCGTTTCAAGGGCCCTCGGGGTACTCGCCTCACTGCTCTGGGACAGGGCGCTCGGACTTCAGATCGAACGGCCATCGTCTTATACCCTTGATTGGTTCCAGGATAAAGCCGGAATTAATAAATAACTTACATTTGAAGTAAAGGGAGTATCCGTAAGAAAATGACCGGGTTCCGGATAATATCTTATGGATATTCCTTTTAAAGGATTATTCACAAATAAAAACAGACAGATATTATGAAAGTAACCGTTGTCGGCGCCGGCCTGGTCGGCGCAACCTGTGCCGAGTCCATTGCACACAAGGATATTGTAAAAGAGGTCGTCCTCCTCGATGTCAAGCAGAACCTCGCCGAAGGCAAGGCCCTTGACATGTGGCAGATGTCGCCTGTTGATCTTTTTGACACACGTATCAAAGGATCTACGAATGATTATTCGAAAACTGCCGGTTCCGAAATCGTCGTGATAACAGCCGGCGTTCCCCGCAAACCGGGTATGAGCCGTGATGATTTGATCTCGATCAATGCCGATATCGTAAAAACCAGCACGGAAAACATCATCAAGTATTCCCCGAACGCAATCATCATCATCGTATCGAACCCGCTCGACGTAATGACCTACTGCGCCTACCTTACCGCCAAGGTCGATTCCAGCAAGGTTTTCGGCATGGCCGGTATTCTTGACACTGCCCGATACGGCGCCTTCATTGCAGAGGCACTGGATTGCTCCCCAAAGGATATTCACTCCATCCTGATGGGCGGACACGGCGATACGATGGTCCCGCTGCCAAGATACACCACGGTAAGCGGTATTCCCATTACCGAATTATTGCCGAAAGATAAACTGGATGCCATCGTGGAGAGAACCAAAAAGGGTGGAACTGAGATCGTGAACCTTCTGGGCACCTCTGCCTGGTATGCTCCCGGCGTTGCTGCTGCCCAGATGGTGGAGGCGATCGCAAAGGACCAGAAAAGGATCTTCCCCTGCTGTGCCTGGTTACAGGGTCAGTACGGTCTGAAAGATATCTATCTCGGCGTACCTGTGAAACTTGGAAAGAAAGGCATCGAGGAGATCATTGAACTGAAGCTGAACGGTGAAGAACAGGCTCTGGTGAATGCCTCGGCAAAGGCCGTCAGAGAAGTGATGGATGTGCTCGACAAGATGAATGCTGCCAAATAATTAGCCATTGCTGAATTCAACTTGGTTTTTATTGCTATTTTTGTTTTATCTGCAAGAGAAGATAGCTGAACCATCACTGATTTTTCTAATCAAACGCTGAACACATGGCAACACTGAGCAACACCGTCATCGAGAAAGCCAATGACTTTATCATAGCAGGTGACCTGAACAAGGCCGTAGCGATTTTTGAAAAACATCTTGCCAAGCATCCAGGTGATATTCTGGTACTGCTTGAAGTGGCAAATCTCTACTATATCCTGGGTGAGATGAACAAATGCAAAAAGGCTTACGTGGAAATTCGGACACACAAGCCTGAGAGCATTTTCGCCCTCTACCGGCTCGGGGTTGCGCTTTACCGCTCCACCGATTTCACCGGGGCTGTTCAGGTATTCAACCAGATCATCGATTCGGGCAAGCATTTTCCAATGGCCTATATGTGGCTTGGACTGAGTTATTACCACCTCGGTCGTGAGAAACAAAGCATTGAATGCTATAAAAAGGTACTGGAATATTCGCCCGAAGCAACCATGGCAAGCTACTATCTCGGGATTGCCCTGAAAGCTGCCGGCAGGTATGATGAAGCCATTCCCCTCTTTGAAAAGCTGATCAGTGAGAACGATATGCACGTTTCAGCGCACTACCATCTGGGAAGGATCTATATGAAAACAAGAAAATATGAAAAAGCAGCCGAGGAACTCAAAACGGTCCTGAAGCATGATCCTTCACACAAACATGCTTCCGAAATGCTTGATTATCTTTATGATGATGATAATTTCTAGTATATCATCCTCAATACATTTAGGATTTTATTATAGTAGAATAACAGAAAAATATATTTTAATTTTTAATTTTTAATTTTTTAGTATTAACTTCGCACCGTTTTATTAATTAATTTGTTATTTTATGTCAACAGGTAAAGTAAAGTTTTTCAACGAGAGAAAAGGATTTGGATTCATCGTGGACGATGAAAGCCAACAAGACATCTTCGTTCATGTCAGTGGTTTGGTCGATAAGGTTAGGGAAAATGACCAGGTCTCTTTTGATATCACGGAAGACAAAAGAGGAAAAAAAGCAATCAATGTAAGAAAAGATTAATTCTTTTCGTTTGAATGCCAAAAAAAAGAGCGACGCAGGCGTCGCTCTTTTTTTTTGTCCTCTCTCTGTCAGATAGGAGAGATCGTCATCTGCAAAGTTCCCAGGATATACATATTTATCCACTCATAGGGGACTGTTCCGTTTGTAACGGCAGTCACTTTCAGGTAGAACTCTGTGGAATTGAGATACTCAGCAATGTTTGTATTGTTGGTAGTCAGTGTGATTGTCTTCGATCCGCTACCGGTGTTGGTTGCAGCGGCGACCACGGTACTCGGTGAGAACGTATTGTTGGGAGAGACCATTGCCGCTGCCGAGGTAAGCCAGTCGAAATTTGCTTCCGATGGAGCAGAGATTGTGAGTGAAAAATTGGAGAATGAAACGCTGGAGATGGTCCCTGCATCCAGCCCGTAATGGCTCAGGAGGCTGTCGAGATTGATCCTGATTATACCCGAATAGAGTACTTCCTCCCCGGTTTTAAGAGTTGTAGGCACAAACTGGAATGATATTTTCGGCAAGTCATAAGTAACATCTACGTTCGCGAGGTCTTTGATTTGTTTGCATGAAGTATAGCAAGTCATGAAGGTTGCGGCAAATATCACCAGGAGTGTAATTATTCTGATCTTTTTCATACTAAAAAAAATTATGTTAATACTACGTGAATAAAACTACTTGTTCAGCATAACTGGCATCACAAGCATTAAAATATCCTCATCCTTGTTGTTATTTTTTACCGGTGTCAGAATTCCGGCCCTGTTGGGTGCCGACATCTCGAGCTGGATCTCTTCTGTATCGATGTTGGTCAGCATCTCCAGCAGGAATTTTGAGTTAAACCCGATCTCGAGGTCAGCCCCTTCGTAGGAACAAGTGAGCCGTTCCTTTGCTTCATTAGAAAAATCGACATCCTCAGCCGAAAGTACCAGCTCCTTGCCCGAAATCTTAAACCGGATCTGGTGAGTCGACTGGTTTGCAAAGATCGAAACGCGCCGGATACTGCTAAGCAGGGCAATTCTTTCAATGGTCAGTTTATTGGGGTTATCCTTCGGGATCACCGCATCGTAATTGGGATATTTTCCATCGATCAGGCGGCAGATCAGGGAGATATTATTGAAGGAAAAAAAGGCATTGGTGCGGTTGTATTCAATCATAACCGGCACCTCCTGTCCTGAAAGGCAGTTTTTCAGCAGGTTCAAAGGTTTTTTGGGCAGTATGAAGGAAGCAGAATCTTTCGATTTTGCATCGCTCCTTTTATACCTCACAAGCTTATGAGCATCGGTAGCAACGAAAGTTACATCTTCCGGTGAAAGTTCGCAGAAAACACCGGAGAGGACCAGCCTCAGTTCATCGTTGCCGGTTGCAAAGATGGTCTTGTTGATGGCATGGGCCAGCATGGAGGCATCCAGTTGAACAGCCGTTGTTTCTTCCAGTGCTGGTGTACGCGGGTACTCTTCGTGCTTATGCCCCGAGAGCTTGTACTTCCCCTCTCCGGCCGAGATCTCAATAAGCTGGGTGGAGGGGTTGATCGAGAATGAAACAGGGACATCGGCAAGTGTCTTCAGCGTATCAACCAGGATCTTGGCAGGAATGGCGACACTGCCCGTCTCCTCTGACTTTTCAGGCTTAACCGTTACATTCATCGTCGTTTCAAGGTCGGAAGAGGTAATGGTCAGGGCATTCTCTTTCAGTTCGAACAGAAAATCGTCGAGAATGGGCAAGGTATTGTTGGTATTGATCACACCTAAAACAGACTGAAGGTTTTTCAGTAATAGAGAACTGGAAATTATAAACTTCATAAGGGTTGTTTTTAGAAAAATCGATTCAAATATACGATATAAAATCTGTTTTTACAATTTTGAAAAATTCGCTCGCAGGTCAATTCTTCTCCTCCCTCTTTTTTCTGAAAATGAATTTATTTTCCTCCCCCTTCAGTAGCCGCTTTATATTCTTCCTGTGGGTGAGCGGCACAAAGTGAGCCACCAGTATCGATAAAATAATAAGTCCTGGATTTTTCTCTCCGGTCACAAAGATCACAATAAAGGGAAAAACGACCGATCCGAGGATGGAGGAGAGCGATACATACCGGGTGAGAGCCAGCGAGACAATAAATACGCCCAGGACGATAAGCAGGGCAACCGGATAGAGTGCGATGGCAACCCCGGCCAGGGTCCCCACCCCTTTGCCCCCGCGAAAGCCGACATAGACCGGAAAGATATGTCCCAGAACGGCTGCCGCGGCACAGGCAATCCTGAAATAGATCATGGCATCGGTGCTGATCCCCGGAAGCGGGAAAAGATAGACCAACTGAACGGCCACCCAGCCTTTGAAAACATCCACGAGCATGACAGGAATTCCTGCTTTATAACCAAGAACCCTGATCACATTGGTGGCGCCTGCATTTCCGCTTCCGTGCTCCCTGACATCGATTCCGTAAAGGGCCTTGCCGATCCACACGGCTGATGGTACTGATCCGACCAGGTAAGCCAGGATCACCCCGGCTGCAAAATAGAAATATTGTATCATTCCGATGGGGTTTCAAATCGTCTTAAAAAATCGCGCTTTTTCCTGTCCGTGGAAATCGTGTACCGGAACCCTTTGGCTAATTTGTCGACCCTGCCCTGCTCCGCTTTTGATTTCTGAGCCTCGGTGAGCAGGTCGTTGAAAGAGAGGTCCGAGGAGATTGCCTGAAGGATGTTGTTTCTGAAATTGAAGAAGTACCAGTCATCTTTTGTCAGTTCCAGGTACAGAGTAAAGTCATCGCCATTGGGTTTCTTTACAAATTCAATGATGCCGTTCACGTACCGGTTCACCTGGTTCTTTCCTATGGTGGCAATGCCGATCAGACCATAGGAGACATAGGATTTCGTCTCCTGGTTATATTTGAACCAGACGTCGGCAAGGAAGAGCGTACGCTCAAGAAGTTCAGGGAATTTCTTAAACCTGCCTACCAGTTCCATCTCATTCTTCAGGCGGTCCGACTCCTTCCGGTCCATCAGGTAGTTCATGGCCATGGCATAAGGTGTCCTCGAAAGGGTCACCCCGCTCAGATTGACAGCCTGGAGGTCCAAACTGAACTTCTGCAAGGCATCTTCCGCGAATGGGAAGTTAAAGGAAATCGCCAGGTTGATGCGTGAGGAGTCGGGAATGATGAAATAGTCCATAACACCGTAACTCTCCATTTTCATCTGCAATGCATTGAGTCCAAGGTTGATCTTACCCTCGCCTCTTGCACGGCAGTTGCCGGTATTGAGAGAGAAGAAGGGACCTGGTTCATCAATCTTGTTGAGCTTTTCCTCACTGCCTATACGGAATTCGGTTAGCGAGGGAATATACTCCAGGTATCCTCCGGAAGTCACCATCACCGAATCGCTAAAACTTTCCCGACCCTGGAAGAAGGCCAGGTAGGGTTTGGATGCCGATTTGGAATAGAGCATGGCAAGGGTAATGGTCTCCCTGAAGCTGTTTTTCAGCGGACTGGTAAGCGGGATGCGGACCTTGAGCGGATTGATCCTGCTCTGGAATGTCACCCAGTCGCCCCCCGGTTTCAAACATTCGCTTACCGGCCGGAATCCGCCGTCGAAAACCATGTTCTTTTCCGCAGCCTGGAGCATCACATCACCCTTAAAAGCAAACTCAGGACTCAGCCTGAAATGAGCGCTGTCGGGGATCGATCCCTTCGCAATCGTCTGACCCGAAGTATCCACCCTGATAGAGGTAAAATGGAGCTTATAACGGGCTTCGGTCCTGTCGACATAGTCGTAATCTCCAAGGCCGGTGTATCTTTTCCGTGAAGCAATGGAGACATCGGCATGATAGAACTTGTGGTAACGGTTGCTGGTATTGGCCAGGATCGTGGCGTTATGCAACACCTTTATCTGGGCATCCTTCAGGATCATAACCTTACCCGAATCGGGATAAACAGCGGCATCGGCCACTTTGATAATTTTCACCTCCTCGGCATTGATCACGTTGGTGCGCAGGTTGTACCTGGCCTTGGCAGCAAAGAAACGAAGCGAATCCTGGAGAGGATGAACCGAAACGAATTCTGAGCCTGTATAGCCGACATCGATCAGTTGGGACAGGCTAAGGGAGTCGGACATCTTGCTCATGCTCTGGTCATTGAAAAGAGCAATCTCTTCATTATCGATCATCCAGTCGAAGCGGTCCATCGAGCAGATGTATTTGTTGAACGGGAATTCAACCTTTGAGATACCGACGTTGGATTTGAACTCCCCTTTCCGTTTATCGAAATCAAAAAGGGTCTGGTAATTCTTAGTAGAGATGGTCAGGTCGGCAAGGTCATACGACCGGATCCTGAAGTTGGCAATGAGGGCATTGAAAGACCTGCTGCCGAAGCTGAACCCCTTTGAGTCCATCTCGGCATCCTTAATCTTGATCGTCCCGTTACCCGACATTCCGCGTGGAGTCAGGGCCAGTTTACCATTGAAGAGCGATTCATCCCTGTACATTTTCATCTCCTTTCGCGTGGAAGAAACGATGAGGGAGTCCCTGTAAGGATACCAGAACTGTCCGACCGAGTCACCGGTGGCCCCGGGATATTCAACATCACCTGTCTGTTCCTTTGCAATGAATGACCGGGCAATGGTCTTCATTGAATCAGGCAGAAAGAGAAAATCGGAGGAGGTGGTCGTAGAGTTCAGGTAATACAGGGTCCCTTCGCCACGAAGTCCCTGGTCGCTCAGGTCGATCCTTGCAGTGAACGATCCCTTTCCACCATAGACCTGAAACCCTGAGTCGCCCGTCGATTTCTCCATACCAAGGGAGAAGTCGGGCCTCACTTTCAGGGGCTCTGTGATCTTCGGAAATATGCCAGCAGAAGAGAGCGATCCCGTAAAATTCAGGCTGTCGGTCAAAACTACATCGAGGCTGTGAATGGTGAAGTGAACAACCTCGAAGTAGAACTTGTCCTTTTTGTAGACTCCCTTCCTGATAGAAGCTTTATCCCAGTTAACATAGGCTGTATCTGTATTGCTAAAGACCGGGTATTCGGGTGGGGATTTCAACCCCGACTTGTTCTTCGGATCATCGATGAGTAACTCCCCGCTGAGCCTTGTGAGCACTGTCCTGACCCTCACAAGAGGGAACTGTCCCGTCTTCGGATCCCACTTTTTGCTCCTTACATAAAATGCCATGGAGTCGATGGCAGGCAGGTTTATTTTGAACTTATTGTACTCGAAAGAGCAATCCTTCGCATAAAAATCAAAGAGGCCCGCTTCGATCTTACCACTGAAAAGAAAGTCCATGTCCTTTTTCAGGAGCAGTTCCATGTTTTTGGGATAGATATATACCTGCTGGGAATCGCTCAGGAAAACCCTTGGCACACCCTGCAGTTTCAGGTCAAAATTTGCCAGGTTAAGGAGCCCGTTGCTGGTACCGCTCACCTCGGAGTTGAAAAAGATCACGTCGTAATCGGTCTTACCGTTCCTGGCATTCACATAATCGATCAGCTTATCCTTGATCTTCCCCATCTTGTCTTCGATATCATAGACCAGGAAACCACGGTTGGCGAGCGACATCAGCGTTGCTTCGACCTGTTCCTGGGGGCGTTGCATGTAATTCGTGATCTCTTCCAGGGTTAAGGATTTCGTCTGCCTCGACTCCGAAAACTGCTTAATCAGGTCAAGGGGGTTGATCTCATCCATTCCCCTGAGGCGTTCATACCTGGCCAGGGAGTAATAAGAGCTGGATTCAAAAATCGCCTTGCTCTCCTTGGTGAGTCCCCTCATATTCTCAAATCGCAGCTTTGAATCATTTACATTCCAGTACATCGCCTCGCAGTATATCTCGATCCTGTGCCATGAGTCGAACCACGGGCTGACAGAGACCATCCGTTCGTCCTTGGTCATTGCCAGTTCTTTCTTTTCGTCGCTGTATTTAAGCTGCAAGCCGGGATGGTAGATGGAGTCATTTTCGTGATAAATTGTAAAGGAGGCCATACCCGAACTGATTCGGTCGGGACGGATCACAAAGCTTTTCGATTTGCTGATGGCAAAGTTCCTCCCGTCCTTTTTGAAAAACAGCCTGGCATCCATGTTTTTCACGCCATACCCGATCACCTTTGATCCTTCCAGCGAAAATCCTCCCAGAAAATCGATATTCTGAAAGAGATTCGTAATGCCGATCATTTTATCATAGGAGGTGAATCTCGGGTAAGAGGCCTTCTCCTCCGTAATGTCGGCAAGGACCTTGTCGGTATAGATGCCAAGGATAGGAGCAGAAAAATATTTTTTATAAAAAAAGGTCACCGAATCGGCGGTGAATTTTGAAAACCTCATCTGGATCCTGTATAATTCAAGACTGGCGTGGACCAGTCCGGGGTCCAGACCGGCTCTTTTCCAGTTCACATCACCGCCTGTCCCTTTCCATAAAGCATTCAGGGGATAATAAACCCCTCTTGTTTTGTAAATATTCAAACTGTCGTCGTTGGCATAGCAGGTAAGATCCGAACGGCCAAAGGAGATTGAAGGGACGGTATCGAACTCAAAGCGGTACTCGTTCGAGGATGCTTTCCACTTTGTGGAGGAGGAGAGGTATAAAAGATTTTCCCCGAAAAGGTGAGTGGAAAATTCCAGGAAATTGACAAAGAGACGGCCATTTTTATCGGCGAGCAGTTTTTTCAGGATCCTGCTCCATGGGTCGAAGCGCTCCGGAGGCTGATGAGAATTGATGAAGATGTTGAGGGAATGAATATAATTGCTGAAATCGGGAAAAGGTCTAAGCCGTTTCTTAAGCATATCATTACATATCCCGTAGATCTGTTTTTTCTGCCATGCAGGGAACTGTTCGCTGTTCCATTTCATCACAAAAGCCACCATGACAGTGTCCACGATCTTTTTCTCGTTATCGGCGATATTGAGAAAGAGCGTGTTGAGTTCCCCGATGAACTTCGTGGAATCGGCTGAGAACCGGCTGAGTTTCTGACATCGGCCTTTAAGAGGGATGGTTACCAGTGTCAGGAGGGCAAGTAAAAAAATAAATGACCGTAACCTTATTATCATTTCATAAATTTTGCCGCTGCCCAGTGATTGTTCGTCTCTGATGTAATATACTGAAGCGATTCCCTCTTCGCCTTTCTGATAATGACTTCCAGATCGGCATCATAGAACCCGCTCAGTAAAAGCACTCCCGAAGCAGCAAGATGCCGCGCGTACCGAGGCATGTCCTCCAGCAGGACATTCCTGTTGATATTGGCCAGGATAAAATCGTAATTGCCCTGAGGAATGGTCTTTCCATCCCCCCTGATAACGGATATGGAGGGAGCATTATTTTTCAGGATATTGTCTTTTGCATTGAGGAATGCCCATTCGTCGTTGTCGATGGCATCCACCTCTGACGCCCCCATTTTCCAGGCCAGGATGGCAAGCACCCCGGTTCCGCATCCCATATCAAGTACTCTTCTTTTCCGGATCTTCTGTTTCATGATCATGCCGATCATGAGGGCGGTAGTTTCGTGGTGGGCAGTTCCGAACGACATCTTCGGTTCGATCACAATGTTGTATTTCATCCCGTCCTCCGGATCGTGAAACGGGGCCCTGACCATGCATTTACCGGCGACGGTGACCGGCATGTACTGGCTTTCCCACAGGGCATTCCAGTTCTCGGTCTTGATCCGTTTATAGCCATAAACGAGCCCGGTGGCCTTCGATCTCTTTTTCAGGAACGACAGGACCCTGGTGCCTCGGTAAACCTCTACAGGGATATAACCGCTTACCGAATCCTCCTCCTCCTGGAAACTTTCGAAACCGATCTCCGATAAACCAGCCATCAGGATCTCCCTGGACTCCTCCGGGATCCCGGTTATTTTAAATTCATAATAGTCCATAATCAGGCCGATTGGATTACCTGCATGAATTCATCTGCCTTGAGGGAGGCTCCTCCGATCAGACCACCATCCACATCGGGCTGACTGAACAGCTCCCCGGCATTCTTTGCATTGCAGCTTCCTCCGTAGAGGATCGATATTCCATCCGCAACCTCCTTACTGTATTTTTTTTCGATCAGTCCGCGGATGAAGGCGTGCATCTCCTGGGCCTGCTGCGGTGTGGCATTCACCCCGGTGCCAATTGCCCAGACCGGTTCGTAAGCGATCACGATCTTTGAAAAATCCTCCTTGTCCAGGTGGTATAACGACTCGTCGAGCTGTTTCCGTACGACATCAAAATGCTTTCCGGCCTCGCGCTCAGGAAGAAGCTCCCCGCAGCAGAAAATCGGGATGATCTCCTGTCTCAGAAGAGCATCTACCTTTTGTGCAAGGAATTCGTGGCTTTCCAGAAAATATTTCCGCCGTTCGGAATGGCCGATAATGCAGTATGGAATGTTAAGCGACTTCAGCATCATGGGGCTGATCTCGCCGGTATAAGCTCCGGAGTCAAGCGGATAGATGTTTTGTGCTCCCACGCTGAACGATGCATCGAGGGCAAAATCGGTGGCCATCTCCAGATAGATGAATGGAGGACACAACACCACCTCGACGTTTTCCGGTTTTTTGTCTTCAAGCGCTTCGGCAATTCCTGCCATCAGTTCTTCAGCCTCAAGGAAACTCTTGTTCATTTTCCAGTTCCCCGCAACGATTTTTCTTCTTGTTTTCATTATGTTAATTTTGATCACATAATCCCGGTCGGCCTGGCCATTGCAACGCGGCTGCGTCTCGGGCAAACATTTTTGTTGTTTACACTTTCATCAGTCAGAGCCCTCGCCAAGGCCGCTTATGCAACAGCCAGGCACTCCCTCCAATCGTCACTAGTCATTAGTCATTCGTCACTGAATCCGCACTCTCGGATCCAGCAGTCCGTACATCACATCCACTAAAATATTGATCAATATCAAAATGATGGAAATAAAAAGCACTGCTCCCATTAGAACCGGAAAGTCATATTTGTCCAGGGCATTCACGATCACAACACCGATCCCTTTCCAGTCGAAAATATATTCAACGAACACCGCGCCGGCAAGCAGCGAGGCCATCCATCCTGAGATCGCCGTGATCACCGGGTTCAGCGCATTTTTCAGGGCATGTTTCAGGAGTATCCTGGTGTTGGTCAGTCCCTTGGCCTTCGCGGTACGGATATAATCCTGCGATAGAACATCCAGCAGGGAATTGCGGGTCAGCTCGACGATGATGGCGAGCGGCCTGATCCCCAGCGTAAAGGCAGGAAGGATAAGGTTCTTCAGGTCAAGGTATTCTCCCCTGCCCAGGTCATCCACCGTATATAGACTACCTGTCATATTCAGGCCGGTGAAGTGGGCGAAGACATACCCGAAGATCCATGCATTCAGGATGGCAGCAAAAAAGGAAGGGAGCGACATCCCAAGAACGGAGAAGACCAGGGATACATGATCGATCCAGGTATTTTTCTTCAGTGCGCAGATGATCCCGATCCCGATCCCGAGCACAATGGCAAAGGCCATCGAGACCATGGCAAGGACGAAGGTATTGATGAATCCTTCGATCAGGATGGAGGAGACTTCCCTTTTCGACTGGTACGATTTTCTCAGGTAGGGTTCTTTCAGAACAAGCGCTTTCTCACCAATCCTGATAAGCCTGATCGAACTTCCGTATTTCCCCGGGTCGAGGTACCAGTAATCGGACGGATCGCTCAGGTTATGGAAAGATAGCGGAGACAGGTCGTTAAGATAGTTCATGAACTGGAGCGGAAGGGGCTTGTCCCTTCCGAGGTCCTTGTTGATCGCCTCCACGGAGGTGATGTCGGCCCGTTGCCCGAGCATCATTCTTGCCGGATCACCAGGAAGTACATTAAAGAGGAAGAAAACAACGGTGATCACCCCAAATAAAACAAGGATCCCGTATAATAGCCTTTTAAATATGAATCTGTACAAAGTCCCGGGTTTCTGATTTATTCGCTACTTCATTATTTACTCACGATCACTTTTATTTTTCCCGGTGTTCGTGATTGCTTCGAAATTCGCCAATTCGCTATTTAGACATGGGTTGCATGAATTTTTCTTTTACCTGCCCGTACGGCGGCAGATCGCGCCAGCTCCATTTAGCAACGACCACCCCGTTCCTGATCAGGATAACTCCCGGGTTGGCCCTTACCATTGTTTTCAGGACTACATCATCGGCATTGTAAAAACCAAAGGCAGTCCCTTGCTTCAGCCTGAAGGTTTTGATATCGGAAGGTAGTGTGGTCGTCAGGCAGATGAAACCCAGTCCGTCGGTAAGCGACTGTTTGTAAAAAGGCAGCAATTTCAGAAACCCGTCAGGGGATGATTTCGTGAGGTCGTAAGCTACAACGATGAACTGGAATCCCGGGTTATCAAGGATTACCGAAGTCATGTCGTTGCCATTCTGATCTTCCACACGGAGAGCCATCGTCTGGTTAAGATTCGGATCCTCGACACGTTGGCTTTTGAAGACCCATTCCGAAAGCCAGGTCGAATCACTCCATGGGTAGTTGGGGGCAAGATACTCCTTCAGTTCGCCGGTCTTCCTGTTCTTGTATGTCACATAAAACTTTACCGGGAGCGATTCAACGGTTTTTACCTTGTTCCCCACTTTCCAGGCCATGAAGTCGATGAGGGGCAGGTGGTAATAGCAGTAGACCGACAGACAAGTACAAAGAGCAGCAAAAGCCGACAGGACAATGATGTTCCAGCGGCACCCGAGAGGACTTCGATATTTGTTTCTCCAGACAAATACCGGGATTACCATGGCCATCAGGACGATATTTTTCAGGAAAGTCTGGAGGTTGGTCAGTTTCAACGCATCGCCGAAGCATCCGCAGTCGGGGACCATGTTGTACACGGCATCAAAAAAAGTAAGTACCGTAAAAAAGGTCATCATGGGAAGTAGCAGCCAGGATGTTTTTTTTATCCAGAAGTTGAACATAAGGCTGATGCCAAGCGTGAATTCCAATACAACCAGGAAAATGGTCAGTACAAGTGCAAAAGGAATTGCCCACTGGATGCCGAAGGCGATGAAATAATCTTCCATCCGGTAGACAGTCCCGAGCGGGTCGACCCCCTTGACAAACCCGGAAAAGATGAAAACTACCCCGAGCAGAATCCTGAAGAGGTTTCTAACTGCTTTCATATTCCATTTTTATAAGTGCGAAGATGGCATAGTTGATCATGTCGAAATAATTGGCCTCAACCCCTTCCGAAACCATGGTTTTTCCCTGGTTATCCTCAATCTGTTTGATCCGCATCAGTTTCATCAGGATGATATCGGTTAGCGATGATAACCGCATGTTCCTCCAGGCCTCCCCGTAGTCGTGGTTTTTATCCAGCATCAGGTCCCTGGCTGCATAGATGAACTTATTGTAAAGATTCTGCCCCTCTTCGGCGGAGAGGGTGATATTTTCGTCCGATCCGAGCTGAAGCTGGATCAGGGCGATAACGGAATAGTTAACGATGCCGATGAATTCCGGCCTGATCCCTTCATCAACCTTGTGGGAACCCTTGTCGTCGATGCTCCGGATGCGCTGGGCCTTGATGTAGATCTGGTCGGTAATGGACGGTGCCCGCAGGATCCTCCAGGAGGTTCCGTAATCCTTCATCTTTTTAATAAAAAGATCGCGGCAGATCCCGATTACCGATTCAAACTGAGTTTCCGTGGTGGATTTTAATTCCATGGATAAACAAGGTTGGTGAGCAAATTGTGGTTAAAAATAGAAAATATTTTGATTCAGGCAGGGTTTCATAGCGGAATTTAACACCTCTTTCACGCTTTAATTTGTTATTTTTGCTCAAACTCCATATCGTTGGCAACTCTCTTCTGTAAAGGGAAAAAGCTTGATCTGTCACGTCCCGTGGTCATGGGAATCCTGAACCTGACTCCTGACTCCTTTTATGACGGGGGCAAGTACAACGAAATCGACAGTCAACTTGTCCGGGTTGAGAAGATGATACTCGACGGGGCCTCGATCATTGACCTCGGTGCTGTCTCCACCCGACCGGGTGCGAACAAAGTTAGTCAGGCCGATGAGATGGAACGTCTTCTCCCTGCCCTGAAGGCCATCCGGATCCGGTTTCCCGATTGTATCCTCTCGGTCGATACATTCCGCCCGGTAGTGGCAAGGGAAATGGCAGGTCACGGGGCCGATATGATCAATGATATTTATGGCGGCCGGTTCGAGGAGGGAATGTTCGATACCATCAGTTCCCTGGATATCCCATATGTGATGATGCACATGAAGGGCGATCCTGAAAATATGCAGGAGAACCCGGTCTATTCCGATGTTGTCGCCGAAGTGCGATATTTCTTCGAACAGCAGACTGCCAAAGCACGAATCAGCGGGGTCGGCCAGATAGTCATCGATCCGGGATTCGGTTTCGGAAAGAGTGATGAACACAACTACCGTCTGCTCTCATCGCTGGGTGAATTCCGATCGATGGGATATCCGGTCATGGCAGGCCTTTCACGAAAATCGATGATCAGCCGGATCCTGAAGACAAATCCCGGCGAGGCCCTCAACGGCACCACAGTTCTCAACACCATCGCCCTGCTCAAAGGGGCGGACATTCTGCGTGTTCATGATGTGAAAGAGGCCGTGCAGGCCATCAAACTGGTTGAAATGTTGGGATAATTGGTAACTTTGCGAGTGACAAATGACGAGTGACGAGTGACGAATTACATTTTGCTTACCGGCCTTTTTACCTTCAGGATCGTCGATATCATCGACATCCTGCTGTTTGCACTTCTCCTCTATGAGATCTATCACCTTGTAAAAGGCACGGCGGCCATCAGGATCTTTATTGGGATCATCGCGGTTTATCTCGTATGGAAAATAGTGAAAGTCCTGCAGATGCAGCTCCTCACTGAGATCCTTGGTCAGTTCATCAGCGTCGGGGTCATAGCAGCCGTAGTGGTTTTCCAGCCGGAGATCAGGCAATTCCTGTTGATGCTGGGAGATGCAAGGATCATTAAAAGCCAGCGTCGCAGGTTCCTTTTCTGGAAGTTCAGGGTTTCCAACCCGGTCAACCTCGATGTGGACAAGATCGTGAAGGCCTGCCAGAAGATGGCAGAGAGCAGGACCGGGGCGCTGATCGTGATTGCCCGCCAGCATGAACTGAAGCCATATGTTGAGACGGGGCAGTCTGTCAATGCGAAGGTTTCGGAGGTATTGCTGGAGACGATCTTTTTCAAGAACAGTCCCCTTCACGACGGAGCGGTGATCATCGTCGGCGACCAGATCCGGGCTGCACGGTGCATCCTTCCGATTTCGAATAAACCTGATATCCCGGCCCTTTACGGGTTGCGACACCGCGCAGCCGCGGGCATTACAGAGAAAACGGATGCCATTGCCATCATCGTTTCGGAGCAGCGCGGAAAAATTTCATACAGCGCCGGGGGAAATATCACCGCCGGCATCACGCCTTCAGAGCTCTCGACTATTCTTGAAAATCTGCTGAAATAAAGGAAAGGCTATTTCTTTCGCGGCTTTACCTTCTTTACTGCTGCCATTGAATCGGCCACGCGAAGGCTGTCGGCCTGCCGCCTGGCCTCAAACTCCCTGACAATCTGGTCGGGGGTCTTTCCCAGATTCTTCAAGGCCATTTCTGCATCCTTTACGAAGGGATTCCCGGGATACTGCTCAATAAACAGAAGGTACGTCTCCTTCGCCTTATCCAGGTTCTTCAGGATGTTCTCATAAACAAAAGCCTTGAAGAACAAGCACAACTGTACATTCTTCCCATCGGGAAAATCTTTGATATACTTGTCGAAAAGTTCAACGGCAACCACCCCGTTTCCTGAGTTCATGGCGATGCTCGCCGACTTGAAAAGAAATCCGGGAGTGAGCGAATCGCCGGGGAAGCGTTCAATAAATACATCGTAAAGGTTCATCAGGCTATCGGCCTTTGCCTTATCGAAATTTGTTGCCTCAGGGGAAAAAAGCCGTTTCTCAAGATCGCGGATACCGGCGACAGATTTTTCACGGGAAGGCTTGCAGGCAGTGATGGAGACCATGCCGGTAGCCAGTACTAGTAAAAACAGGGTTTTTGCAGATTTCATAAGCGGTGGTTATTTTCTTCCTTTTCTCAAAAGAGGGAAAAGCATCCTATAATCAATATCGACATTTCCTTTGGAAATGTCATTCAGTTTGCCTTTCAGCAACATTTTCCTGAGGCTCGAGATCCGGTCGACAAAGAGGATCCCCTGCAGGTGGTCATATTCATGCAGGAACACCCTGGCAATGACTCCTTCAAGGCGCTCATCGTGCGCTCTGAACTGTTCATCCACATACCTGATATAGATGACAGGTTTTCGCATCACATCTTCCCGGATCCCCGGAACACTCAGGCAGCCCTCGTTGAAAGAGAACTCCTCTCCCTCCTCCTTGTAGATTACAGGGTTGATAAAAACCTTTTTGAATTCCTCCAGTTCAGGATATTTTTCCTTGTATGGAGAGGCATCGATGACCAGTAGCCGGATGGAGCGGTTCACCTGCGGGGCGGCAAGGCCAACCCCGTCGCCCTGGTACATGGTTTCCCACATGTCGTCAAGAAAGCCGGTAAGCCCCGGATAATCAGGCCCGATCTCCTGTGCAACTTTCTTCAAAACCGGGTGACCATATGCAACAATTGGTAAGATCATTCTCTGTTCATTCGTTTTTATGCTTACCGGGATCAACCGGCTTAGCGAATTTTGAGGATTCCATATATGACTGCAAGATCAGGGTTGCGCTGATGGAATCAACAAGCGCTTTATCCTGTCGTTTCGATTTTTTGGAACCTGCCTCCCGTATGGCACGCGTGGCAATCAGAGAAGTGAAACGTTCGTCCATCCTCTCTATTACCATCCCCGGAAACTCTTTACAGAGTTTTTTTACAAAAGGCTCGATGAACATGGCCGACCCGGAGGGATCGTTATTCATATCCTTTGATTCACCAACGACAAAGCAATCCACCTTGTTTTTATCTGTGAATTCATGGAGAAAAGCCAACAGATCCATAGTCCTCACCGTCCCTAACGGCGTCGCGATGATGTTATTCTCATCAGTGGTTGCCAGTCCTGTTCGTTTCTGCCCGTAATCGATGGCTACTGTTCTTCCCATGTTCCAATTCCGCTGCAAAGTTAAGGTGAATTCAGATAGAATTAAAATTCATCTGGCGAAATTGCTACCAGCCGCCAGGCCATGCATAAAATCGTTCTGATTTGGTTTGCCCTTACGTTGAATTTTTACCTAATTTTGATGGTTGAACCGATAAGAGATGACCAACTTCCACCGTCAGCGTATTGAAAATGCGTGGCAACACCGCGAACACCTGAACGAAAAGGAGACGATCCAGTCGATAAAGGCAGTGATCGAGTTGCTGGACCAGGGTTTGCTCCGGATTGCAGAGAAGAGTTCTTCGGGGTGGATAATCAACGAGTGGCTCAAAAAAGCCGTGATCCTTTACTTTCCCATACAGAAGATGGAGATCACCGAGGTCGGACCCTTCCAGTTTTATGACAAGATCCCGATGAAAAGCGATTTTGCCTCAAGGGGGGTCCGTGTCGTTCCGCCTGCGGTCGCCCGTTATGGGTCCTTTATCGCTGAAGGCGTGATCCTGATGCCATCCTATATCAATATCGGCGCCTATGTGGACAAGGGCACGATGGTTGACACCTGGGCCACGGTAGGATCATGTGCCCAGGTCGGAAAGAATGTTCATCTCAGCGGCGGTGTCGGTATCGGCGGGGTACTCGAGCCTGTACAGGCTGCCCCCGTGATTATCGAAGACAATTGTTTTATCGGCTCCAGGTCGATCGTGGTCGAAGGGATCCGGGTGGAGCAGGAGGCTGTTCTCGGCGCCAACGTGGTTTTGACCGCCTCCACAAAGATCATCGACGTTTCCGGCAGCCAGACCGTTGAATTGACAGGATGCATCCCACCCCGTTCCGTGGTCATACCCGGAACGACAAAAAAGATATTCCCGGCAGGAGAGTTCCAGGTTCCCTGCGCCCTCATCATCGGGAAAAGAAAAGTATCTACCGATCTTAAAACATCCCTGAACCAGGCGCTCAGGGAATTTGAGGTACCCGTCTGACCCATGAAGAAGATCCTTGTCATCCAGACCGCATCCATCGGCGATGTGATCCTGGCAACTCCGGTTGTTGAGAAGCTGCATGCATCATTCCCCGATGCGATGCTGGACATTCTTGTTAAAAAAGGAAATGAAAACCTCTTTACCGGCCACCCTTTCCTCCATGAAGTCCTGGTGTGGGACAAAAGTTCCCGCTCCCTGAGGAACTTCGACAAACTGTTACATAAGGTTTGGTTTACTCAATACGACCTGGTGGTCAATATCCAGCGTTTTTTTCTTACCGGCCTGATGACTGCCTTTTCCAGGGCAGGCATGAAAATAGGGTTTGACAAAAACCCGCTCTCTTTCCTGTTCAGTAAGCGTATCCCACATATCATAAGTCAACCGATGCACGAGAGGGACAGGAATCTTTCCCTTATCTCTGAGATTACAGATAACGCACCTGTCAGTCCAAGACTCTATCCCACTGCTGAAGATTTTGAAAAGGTTGCTCCCTTTAATTCAGGAACATACTACACTTTTTCCCCTGCCTCGCTCTGGTTCACCAAACAATACCCGGCAGTGCAATGGTCATCACTGATCAGGCTGATCCCATCTGACAGAAAGATCTATCTCCTGGGATCCAAATCGGACCGTGAACTTTGTGATGAAATTATCACCCTGTCGGGAAGTCGCTCTTGCAGGAACCTTGCAGGGGAACTCTCTTTCCTGGAATCGGCAGCCTTGATGAAAAAGGCAAAAATGAACTTCACCAACGATTCGGCCCCGATGCATCTCGCCTCCGCCGTGAATGCACCTGTTACGGCAATTTTTTGTTCTACCATACCAGAATATGGGTTCGGACCGTTATCTGATGATTCAGCCGTACTTCAGACCGATGAACCGCTGAGATGCAAACCCTGCGGTTTGCATGGACTGAAACAGTGCCCGGAGAAACATTTCCGGTGCGCAACGACCCTAAAGGCCGAAAAACTTTATGAACGATGCTGATATGATGTCGGTTGAACAGGAAATAAAAAAATGTCTTGAGGTACTGAAAGCAGGAGGTACCATCCTTTACCCGACCGATACGATCTGGGGGATCGGGTGCGATGCCACCAACGAAAAAGCTGTCGACAAGGTTTACCAACTGAAGAAAAGAATGGAGACAAAGAGTCTCATCGTCCTGCTTGATGAGCCTGAGAAGCTTGCGCTTTATGTAAAAAGCATACCCGAAATTGCCAGGGACCTGATCCGTAATGTCGACACTCCGCTCACGATCATCTACCCGGAGGGACAAAACCTGGCGAAAAATGTGATCAGCGAAGACAAATCCATTGCCATCCGGATCTGCAGCAATGAATTCTGCAAGGCACTGATCAAACAATTCGGCAAACCGATCGTATCGACCTCCGCCAATGTCTCGGGAGCTCCGACACCCCTGGTGTTTAAAAACATTTCAAAGGACATTACCAGCCATGTTGACCATGTTGTTTCGCTGTTCCGTGATGAATTCATCAATGTAAATCCTTCCCGGATAATCAGGATCAATGATAGTGGTGAATTCAGGATAATCAGAAAATAACTTCATGCGGAATATTACTTTTATCTTATTGTTCATATTTCTTTTTTGCGGGGCGTCGGCGGAGACAGGGGATAAGACTATAAAATTCACCGTCAGCGGGAAGATCTCTGATAAATCCAGCGGAGAAGCCCTTTTCGGCGCCACTGTTTATATTAAAGAGCTTAGGACAGGCACCGCCTCCGACCTGTACGGCAACTATTCCCTGACCCTGACGGAGGGTTCCTATTCCCTCGTGGTGTCTTACATCGGCTACTCCCCGGCAACCAAAACACTGGACCTGAAATCCAATGCCACCATTCATTTTGAATTGGATCCCCGCCAGGAGACGCTGAACGAAGTGGAGATCACCAGTGAAAAAGATGACAAGAATGTGCTTAAGCCCGAGATGAGCACCTTTAAAATGGATATCAAGACCATCCAGAAAATCCCCTCCCTGATGGGTGAAGTAGATATCATCAAGGCAATCCAGCTATTGCCCGGTGTGCAGTCGGTGGGTGAAGGATCAAGCGGGTTCAGCGTGAGAGGCGGCGCACCGGACCAGAACCTGATCCTCCTCGACGAGGCAACTGTTTACAATGCCTCCCACCTGATGGGTTTCTTCTCCGTATTCAACAACGACGCCATCAAGGATGTAAAACTTTACAAGGGCGATATCCCGGCTACTTACGGCGGCAGGCTGGCATCAGTGCTGGATGTGCGAATGATCGAAGGGAATTCGAAGAAATTCGAGGTAAACGGCGGCATCGGCATCATTGCAAGCCGGCTAACTGTGGAGGGACCCATTGCCAAGGATAAATGCTCCTTCATGGTCTCAGGCAGGCGGACCTATGCCGATATCTTCCTGCCCCTCTCATCGAACAAAGCCTTGCAGAACAACAGGCTCTATTTCTACGATCTGAATGCAAAGATCAATTACAGGATCAACGAAAACAACCAGGTTTTCCTTTCAGGATATTTCGGGAGGGATGTCTTCAAGAATGATTTTGCAAGCATGAAGTGGGGAAACCAGACGGGTACCCTTCGCTGGAACCATCTTTTTTCCAAGAGACTCTTTTCAAATTTCACCTTCGTCTATACCAATTACAATTACTATCTCGGCACCCCTGCCGGGGAGACCAACTCCTTTGAATGGATCTCCAGCCTGCAGGATGTCGGGGTCAAGGGCGACTTCAGCTATTATCTCAATACCAACAACACCATCCGTTTCGGGGCTGTGGTGACATATCATATGTTCAACCCCGGACTTGCGCAGGGTGTAGGTGACCAGACGGTCCTGACTAGTGTCCAGGTACCGAAAAGCTATGCCGTTGAGTCGGCTGTTTATGGCAGCAACGAACAGCGACTCGGCGACCACTTCACGATCAAATACGGATTAAGGGTTTCCCTCTTCCAGAATGTCGGACCGGGAACCGTTTACCACTACGATTCAAATTACAAGGCCACCGATTCGACTGTTTACAGCTCAGGAGCTCTCTACCAAACCTATGCCGGATTGGAACCAAGACTTGGTCTTCTCTGGGATTTCAATGTAAAATCGTCGGTCAAGGCCAGCTACTCGCGGACTTACCAGTACCTGCAGCTTGCCCAGAACTCCACGGTGGGAACCCCGCTGGATGTTTGGTTCCCGGCCAGCCCGAATGTAAAACCACAGATCGCTGACCAGGTTGCACTTGGATATTTCAGAAATTTCCGGAGAAACACCATAGAAACTTCCGTCGAGGTCTATTATAAATGGATGCAGAATGTGGTCGATTTCAAAGATTTTGCACAGCTTCTTCTCAACACCAAGCTCGAGGGTGAGATCCGCACCGGAAAGGCGTGGTCTTACGGTATCGAATTCCTTGTCAGGCTGAATGAAAAAAAGTTCAGCGGATGGGTAAGCTACACCTATTCAAGGACCTTCAGGCAGATCAGGGAGATCAACGACGGAAACCCCTACCCTGCTCCGTACGATAAACCCAACAACATCTCAATCGTACTGAACTACAACATCACGCCCCGCTGGTCGGTCTCGGCCAACTGGGTCTATGCTACTGGCGCCGCGGTGACATTTCCTACCGGCAGGGCTGAAGTGGGCGGCAATATCATCCCGATCTATTCCGACCGGAATGAATACCGCTACCAGGATTATCACCGTCTTGACCTCTCGGTGGTTTTTTCGAGCAAGCAGAAGCCGGGTAGAAAGTTCAGCTGGGACCTGAACTTCTCTGTCTACAATGTCTATAACCGGCACAATACCTGGTCGATCAATTTTGTACAGGACAACCTGAACCCCAATGTTACTTATGCCGAGAAGGTTTATCTTTTCGGGATCATACCTTCCATCACCTTTAATTTCCACTTTAACAATGATTAGGAATATCATAGCGTTTCTGGTTCTTTCAGCAGCGCTTCTCGCCTGCACCGAACGCATCGACGTTCAGCTCGACAACAGTTACAGCAGGCTGGTGGTCGACGGGAACATATCCCCGGAGGCAGGACCCTACCGGATCGCCCTGACGAGCACCGCAAGCTATTTCTACAACGAGCCTGCGCCAAGGGTCGTCAATGCGGTGATGAGCCTGAACGACGGATTCATCGACTATCCGCTTACAGAGACCGTCCCAGGTGTTTCGGGGATCTACGAAACCGATTCCGGTTTTTCGGGGGTCATCGGCCGGGTCTATTCGATCAATATCAACCTGCCGCAGGATATCGGCGGATTTTCCTCATATCAGGCGACTGACCAGCTTCACCCGGTCACGAAACTCGATTCCATACGGACTGTCTTTCACCCGGAGTGGGGGAAAGAGGGGGTCTGGACCATCCAGCTCTGGGCACAGGAACCCGGCGATGAGAGGAATTACTATATGTTCAACGTTTACCGGAACGGCATCCTGCTCACCGACACACTGAACAAGAAGGTAATCTCCGACGATGCCCTTTACAACGGCAGCTATATGAATGGTGTAGATGCCGTTTACCTGAACAATTCCCATAAGTGGGAGACGATCTATCCGGGTGATACCGTCGTACTCCAGATGTCGGGGATTACGCAGGAATATTTTAACTTTATCAACCAGGTGCGGCAGGCAGGATTCAATATCCCCTTCTTCAGCGGCCCACCGGCCAATGTCGAAGGCAACGTGAACAACGGAGCAGTCGGGTTCTTTTCAGCCTATTCGAATAGTTATGCATGGACCATTGTCAAATGACGAATGACGAATGACGAGTGACGAATGGATTTACGATTTTCATATGACTTATTGACTTATTGACCTAATGACCTAATGACTTAATGACCTGATGACAATGAAAACAAAGATCAATTCCCTTCGATGGATCCTCGTGGCGTTTGCCATCACGCTGGTGGTTTCAGGCTTCGGACAGGATGCCCTGCTTGTGAATAAGCTAAAAGGTTCATGGGCCGGGGCGATCAAATTCCGCGGGGTGGAATTGCCTATGGTGATGAATGTATCTTCCAATGCTGCCGACAGTCTGACCATCACCTTCGACAGTCCGACGCAGGGGGCAAAAGGTATCCCGACAAGCGCTTATAGTTTTAAGGGTGATTCGGCTTTCATTGAATTGAAATCCCTTGTCAGCCTCTTTTCAGGAAAGGTCTCCGCCGACACCATTTCCGGCGTTTGGAAGCAATCGGGTTTTTCATTGCCAATCAAACTTGCCAGGCAGGAGAAGAAATTCGAGCTGATCCGCCCCCAGGAGCCCAAACCTCCGTTCCCTTATGACAACCTTGATGTAAGCTTTAAAAATGAGAAGGCGGGTGTGACACTTGCAGGAACCCTGACCACCCCGAAGGCAGGCGGCCCCTTCCCTGCCGTTATCCTCATAACCGGCTCAGGTCCTCAGAACAGAGACGAAGAACTTCTCGGCCACAAGCCCTTCCTGGTGATCGCCGACTGGCTCACCCGCCAAGGGATTGCCGTTCTGAGATATGATGACCGTGGAGTAGGAAAATCAGGCGGGGATTTCTCCTCTGCTACAAGTTATGATTTTGCAGCGGATGCAGAGGCAGCCCTTGATTTCCTGAAGAAAAGAGCAGAGATCGATTCCAGCCGTATCGGTTTTATCGGCCACAGCGAAGGGGGAATGATCGCCCCATTGATTGTCTCCCAAAGGTCGGACGTTGCCTTCATCGTTCTGATGGCAGGACCCGGGATTACCGGTGAGCAGATCCTATACCTGCAGGGTGAACTGATCGCAAAGGCTGCTGGTGAAAAAGAGAAAGACATTAAGGATAATCTGAAGCTCAGCAAGGATATCTATTCCTTATTAAAAAAGACCAGCGACAACGATAAAGCTGCAGCAAGGATCCGGGAGCTGATGAGCAGTTATGACAAGAAACATGCTGCTGACTCAGGCTATCAGCCGCTCAACGAAACTCAGCTGGCCGGCCAGATCAAAACACTAACCTCCCCCTGGTTCCGTTGTTTCCTCACTTTCGACCCTGTCGATTACCTGTCCAAAGTAAAATGCCCGGTGCTGGCCATCAATGGCACCCTCGACCTCCAGGTGCCCTGCCAGGAGAACCTCCAGACTATCGAGAAGGCGCTGATCTTCGGTGGAAATTCAAGTTACGAGATCAAAGAGTTTGAGGGGTTGAACCACCTTTTCCAGCATGCAAAGACTGGAGGCCCGGATGAATACTCAAAGATCGAGGAGACCATCGCCCCTGACGTCTTGGAGATCATTTCGGCCTGGATCCTGGCAACGGTGAAGTAAAGCGATCTGCTTCTAGCTTTCCTGTGTCCCCTTGGAATAAAAATTCCTTACCGGGGGAAACTGCGACACTACAACGATTACGTCACCAACCAGGGAATAAATAAGATGCAGCGGGTCGAGATGTGACAGTGCATTCCCATCAGTTCCCCCGATGGGGAGATCATGAGTACCAGGCCGCCGCCAATGGCGCCGATGGATTGAAAGACAAGCAGTAACATCAGGAGAAAACGCATAATCAGTGAAATGGTTTTGATACGGCAGTCAGGCCATGATAAAATTGAATCATCTGACTGGCCGTATGGTTACAGTCATAATTCTCAAGGGCAAGCTTTCTGGCATTCCTTCCGATTTTCCGGCAAAACTCTTGAGAATTCATACATTTTTTTATCTGAATGGCAAATTCTTCTTTGCTGTCTGCGATCAGAATATTCTCCTGGTCGGTATAAGGAATTCCTTCAGCCCCGATGGTTGTGGACAGGATGGTCTTTCCAAGTGCCATCGCTTCGACAATTTTAGCGCGGAGGCCGCCTCCTGATAACAAAGGCACAATCAGGATTGCTTTATCTACATTATATTTCAGCGAATCTCCCACCTCCCCGTCGACGATCAGATTTTTACCTTGCCGTTCATAAAACCAGGCAGGCATTTTTTTCCCTGCAAGCCTGAAGATAAATTCAGGGTTTTCATTTATAACTAATGGAAAGACTTCCTTAATAAACCATTTCAGACCCTGGATGTTTGGGAACCAATCCATGGAACCAAGATGATAAAAAACCGGGAACCGCCCGGGGTGCCTGTTTTCAGTAAAAGAGCCGGTGTTCATAAAATCAAATCCGATAGGAACAGATACCACTGGAGTACCCGGGGCATATCTTCTGAACACTTCTTCATCACCGGGGGAGATCGTAATGATTCCGTCGGCTTTCCTGGCCATCTCTCTCTCAAACTTCTCCAGCCGCCAGGTTGCAATGAAAAGAAATGCTCTTGTTGCCGGGTTCATTCTGTTTTTCATGAACCTGTTCCAGACCTGGTTTTCGACATTCTGCGGACGAAGGACAACTTTCGCTTTGGAATATTTCCTGATGGTCTCCAGGTACAAACAGAGATACACATGCTCCAGCTGGATAATGTCAAATACCTCTTCCTGTAAGATCTTTATCAGTCCTGCCCTGAACTTTTCCGAAAAGAACCTTTCCACAAAATAGGATCCGCCGGCAAACAGGTTCCGCAGCGCCCGCAAGTACCTGAATCTCGTATCGACCACTGAAAATTCAAACCTGGACTTCCCTTTAAAATCAACCGGAATTCCATCAGGGTCGGCCCAGTCTTTGGGCGTATTTAAAGCATATATTTTAAGATCTGCCTTTTGCAACATCAGTCCCAATGCCGTATAATACAAGGAAAAGGCTCCCCCGTCAAGGATCGGATACGGCATTTTATGACAGATCTGCAATACTTTCAATTCAAATGGTATAAAGTAAACGGATAGATTTATAATACCCGGTTCATCCGGATGATAGAACCGGCAATCATCTCAATATCCTCATCGGAGATATCATGGAAGAGCGGAATGCACAAAATGTTTTCCGCTGTTTTCCGCGCAACGGACAGGTCATATCTCTTATACATACTGAATTCCTTATGATCGCATACCAAAGGATAGAAATATTTGCGCGCAAAAATATTTTTTTTCTCAAGATAATCGGCAACTTCATCTCTTGTTGAACCAAACTGATCGGGATCAATAACAACAGGAAAATAGGAATAATTATAATCGACGGATACCTTTTCTCCCGGCATGCTTAACCCGCGGATACCTTTGAATAATTGTCTGTACTTTAACGATACCTCCCGGCGGCAAGCAATAACTTTGCCGACATATTTTAGCTGAATGAGTCCATAAGCCGCCTGGAATTCATTCATTTTTGCATTAATTCCGTACCCTTCCAGTTTATGATCAGGGCCCAGACCGGTATTTTTAAGGGCATCGATGTGTCTTTTTGTGGACTCGTCGTGACAGATGATGGCTCCCCCTTCAAAACTGCTGAATACTTTAGTGGCATGAAAACTCAACACGGAAAGATCGCCGAAATTGCAGACGGATATCCCCTTCATTGTGACTCCAAAGCAATGAGCGGCATCGTAAACCAGTTTCAGCTTGTTTTTATGAGCCACACGTTCTATCCCGTCAAGATCGCAGGGGTTTCCGAACAGGTGCACCGGAAGAATTGCCTGTGTGTGTGGGGTGATTGCCTCCTCAATTCCAGAAAGACTGATGTTGTAATCCGTTTTATTGATATCGACAAAAACCGGTTTGAGATTGTTCCAGTAAATGGCCTGGGCGGTGGCAACGGATGTGAAGGGTGTGGTAATAATTTCTCCCTTGAGGTCAAGGGCTTTAATGGCAATCATCAATGCCAGGGTTCCGTTTGCAAATAAGGATATGTGACGGACGCCAAGATACCCGCACAAAGCCTGCTCAAATTCCCTGTGAATTGCTCCATCGTTTGATAACCGGCGCGAGTCCCATATTCTCTCCAGGTAGGATTTAAATTCATCCAGCGGAGGCATAAAGGGTTTCATTACGGTCAACTCCTTGCCGGTTCCTGTTTTATCCATGAAAATATCTTTTTAATAAAAACATCAACCAGCCCTACAAGACAAAGTATACTCATCCTGATCAGCATTTTCATCCTGAATTGATATCTGGGCCTGGCAGGTAAAAATGAAAGCAGACCGGCCAGGGTCAAAAGGCTGAATAAAATGATGTACCCGGTTCCATGGTGAACCAGGATTCCTATGCAGAAATAACTTAAGAAAATAAAAACCGGGATCAGCAGTCTCAGGTATTTATGCCAGATCAGCATGATCTTCTGTTTATAACTTAATTCCTTAATCAGTATGTTTTGCTGAAGTATCTGAAGGAATCCCGACAGGTATCTTCTGGTTCTTTTGTAATCGTAAAGTGTTGAAATATTTTCGTCGGTTATGCGGCA
>JBAXRT010000009.1:0-35118 GCA_037131065.1 bacterium
CTTTTCAAAGTTCATGGTAAGCGTGGGCCAGTGGTGGCTGACGGGGGCCTGGGTGCTCGAACGGCTTGATATCCGGAAACTGCAGGCATTTTACCTGGAGAATCACCGAACCAGGTTTTACCTACTTATCGTATTCGTCTTTTTCAGACTGCTTTTTGAGGGGATCGGAAGGGGATTCCGGGAATTCTTCCGGAACAAGCCGGCCATGATTTTTTCATCCATTTTCATCCTCCATATTGCAGGACTGATCGTTACCGCAGATTTCCAGTATGCCCTTAAAGACCTACGCACAAAAGTTCCGCTGTTCATTCTTCCTATATTCCTATCAACGAGTGAAACCATCCGCAGGAAAGACTTTCACAGGTATATGTTTCTATTCGTACTTGCGCTGTTCACCGGAACTCTTTTCAACACATGGAAAATAATCAACCATGAGTATATCGATCTCCGCGAAGTTGCCCGTCATGTAGGATATATTGTTTACAGCCTGCTTGTTTGTGTGGGAATTTTTATTTCGGGATACCTGGTGTTCAAAAGAGGAACTTTACCAATCTCCTTTAAGATTCTTCTTGCCATCATCATGGCCTGGCTGGTGTTGTACCTGTTTATAACCAAATCCTTTACCGGGGTTGCGATTATCATCCTCACCTTGCTGATCATGATTCCCATCCTGGTCTTCAAAAGAAAAAACAGGTGGCTGAAAATTGCCCTGCTCCTTCTGATGGTGGCTATGACCGGTGGAGTTTTATTTTACATCCGGGCAGTAGTTCGTGATTTTTACAAAGTCGAGCCGGTAGATCTCACAAAACTTGAACTGAACACTTCACGCGGAAACCTTTATGAGCATAACCCTATGCTCAAGCAGACCGAGAACGGGCATTACCTCTGGCTCTATGTTCAATGGGATGAATTGCGCGGGTCATGGAATTCCAGGAGCAGGATCAGGTTCGACAGCAACGATCTTCGCGGACAACCTGTCAAGTTCACCCTTATCAGGTTCCTGACTTCGAAGGGTGAACGGAAAGATGCAGATGCCGTCCAGCACTTGTCTCCCAATGATATTCATGCCATTGAGACAGGAATTGCGAACATCTGGTACATGAAAAAGTTCAGCATTCGTGGAAGGATCTATGAGTTCCTGATGGGATATGATAACTACCGTTTGACGGGAAACCCCACCGGATCAACGGTAATGCAGCGGGTTGAATTCTGGAAAGCCTCCATCGGCTTGATCAGGGAAAACTGGCTTTATGGTGTCGGAACCGGGGATATGAACGTCGCCTTCAGGCAGCAGTACGACCGGATGGATACGAAACTTGCTCTCGACCAGCGTTGGCGTTCGCACAATCAGTTTATGTCGATCTGTATAGCCTTCGGTGTTTTCGGACTGGCCTGGTTCCTGTTCGCTACACTTTATCCTGCGTTTGCAACCAGGCGGTTTGATGATTACTTTTTCCTGACCTTCCTGATCATTACATTCACAGCAATGCTTACCGACGATACCATTGAATCGCAAATGGGGGTTACCTTTTTCGCCTTCTTTTACTGCTTTTTCCTTTTTGGGAAGAGAGAGAAGGATCCTGTCTAAATAAGGGATCAGGGGATAATCACCCCGATCTTGAACCCGGCAAAGTGGAGGGGAACTTTGTAATCGATGGTACTTCTGAGAACAGGTGTTTTTCCGACAGAATCAGAAACATAGATACCATAACTGGACTCGATGGCCTGGTAGCGGTAAAAAATTTCATACATAAAGTTGATCTTCCCTGCTACTTTCATTTTGTACCCCACGCCGACACTAAGTCCGAATGCCCCGGTCCCCTCTTTGTAAAAGGTAGTTGCATAGCGGGTCCCGATTGAATATCCCAGGTAGAGATCGGCAAAAAATGTGTTGTCGGTGGGTTTAAGATCGAAGGTGACGACACCGTAGATAGGCCAGAAAAAACCGTTACGCCATTTTTCGAAACCAACACTGACCCCGACGCCAAGCCTGTTCATGTATTTCACTCCGTTGATGGTCTGGAAATTGATCACGAGCTCATCGTTCTTGATTTTTTTCTGGGTCCCGTTGATGATATCGGTTTTGAAGGATCCGATACCAAAGGAGACACCGGCTTCCGTTTTGTTGAAATACTTCAGGGATTTTTCGCTGGTCGTGGCGGTTTGTGCATTACCCCATGCAAGCATGAGGAACAAAAAGAGACCGGAAAGGATGAATCTGGTTATAATCATAGGGATCCGCAAAAGGCACTATAAAAGTACTAATTTTTATTCCCCGCTGATCAGGTGCAGGGCGGAAGGTTCAAAAAAAACTTTAACTTGCACTCCGTAACCTCAATCCGATGAACGATTCTCAGATCATTTCCGCCGATAAATGGCTTATCATTGTCAATCCCAATGCTGGAAGCAAGAAGGGAGCCCGGGATTGGACAAAGATCTGTCATCTGCTCTCCCAGGAGGGATTTGATTATCACTGTGTATTTACCGAACACCGCAACCATGCCATTCTCCTGACGGAGCAGAATCTTGCAAAAGGATACCGCAACCTGGCCGTGGTCGGAGGGGATGGCACAATGAACGAGGTCCTCAACGGAATCATGAGCCAGACCAGGGTTCCCTTTTCGGAAATAACCCTGGGCATGATCCCTGTCGGGACAGGAAATGACTGGTGCAGGACCCTGGGGGTACCATTTGATTATAAAAAGGCAGTTGGTGTTCTCAAGGCAAAGAAGATCTTTACCCAGGACATTGGCAAAGTAACTTACCATAAGCAGAGCGAGACGCAGGTACGGTATTTTCTGAATGTTGCAGGGATGGGTTATGATGCTCTTGTAGCCAAGAAGACGAACCTCCTGAAAGAGAAAGGAAAAGGCGGCCCACTGGCCTATCTCTATTTTGTCTTTGCCAGCCTTTTCCAGTACAAATTCCTGGAGGGAGTCATCGAAGTGGACGACACGATCGTGTTCAAGGGTGAGATATTTTCGATGAATGTAGGGATCTGCAAATACAATGGAGGTGGGATGATGCAGGTTCCCTTTGCCATTCCCGACGATGGCCTGCTGGATATGATGCTTATCAAAAAGGCTTCAAAATTCATTGTGATCAGGCATACATCCAAACTTTACGACGGAACGCTTGTAAGCCTGCCCATCGTGAAGACTTTCCGCGGAAAGAACATTCGCATCCGGTCCACCGACAAGATCTACCTGGAAGCTGACGGGGAGTCGCTGGGGCACACCCCGTTCACCTTTGAGATCATACCGACCATACTGCGGGTAGTTACAGGAAATTAGTTAAGATTTTTTCATACGGAGTCTGACCAGTTGCCACCTTTCTTTATCATGTTGATCAGTTCCCGTACGGCCTCTGTTTCCGGCACATTTTTCCTTACCAGCTTCTGCCCTTTGTAAAGCATCACCTTTCCTTTCCCGGCACCTACGTACCCGTAGTGGGCATCAGCCATTTCGCCAGGGCCGTTCACGATGCAGCCCATTACAGCAATTTTCAGCCCGGTGAGGTGGCCAGTCTCTGATTTGATCTTTTCGACAGCATCCTGTATGTTGAAAAGTGTGCGCGCACAAGAAGGGCAGGAGATAAATTCGGTACGGGTAATCCTTACGCCGGAAGCCTGGAGTATACCATAGGCCACGGGGATCTCCTTCTCCGGATCCTCGGTGATGGAGACCCGGATGGTGTCGCCGATGCCATCTGCAAGTAAACTCCCGATCCCGACGGCCGACTTCAGCCGACCGTCTTCCCCGGCGCCGGCTTCTGTCACCCCAAGGTGAATGGGATAATCCATTCCTTCCGCTTTCATCCGTTCAACAAGTAACCGGTTCGACCGGATCATCACCCGTGTATTGCTGGATTTCATGGAGAGAACCAAATCTCTGAAACTGAAATGCTTGCAGATCCTGGCAAACTCAAGCGCAGATTCTACCATTCCTTTCGGGGTGTCGCCGTAAAGGTCCATGATACGTGGGGAAAGGGAGCCATGGTTGGTACCTATCCGGAGGGCGGTGCCATTTGTACGGCAAATGTCGAGAAGGGTCTTTAGTTTCGTTGCGATGATTTCAAGTTCATTGTCAAGTGACGAGTGACGAGTGACGAGTGACGAATGATGCTTGGCGTTTGACGGAATATAGTTGCCGGGGTTGATCCTTACCTTTTCGACGAAGGTTGCAGCGAGTTCGGCAATCTTCGGGTTAAAGTGCACATCGGCGATCAGCGGGGCTTTGTATCCTTTTTTCCTGAGGATCTTTTTTATTTCCCGCAGGCTCTCCACCTCTTTCATGCCAGGGACAGCAATCCTCACATATTCACAACCTGCCTCAATCATCCGGATTGCCTGTGCGACGGTTCCTTTGACATCATTGGTACCGGTATTGGTCATCGACTGGACGCGGATGGGATGGGTTCCGCCCAAAGGAAGATCACCGATGTTAACGACACGGGTCTGGAATCTGGAAAATGATGAGGGGGTCATTTGGTCATTAAGTCATTAGGTCGATACGAAAGTAATATAGATTTCAGGAAGTAAGTGCTTTAACACGGGGTTTTCCCGCAATAAAATCTTTGAGGTAGAAAGGTTCGAAGTAAGCTAGGTTTTCAAATTCCCTCCTGGTCAACTTCTCCTCTGCCAGCCGAATCATGAAGCGTGAAGAATGACGGAAGCCCTGGATAAAGATGGCATTTTTATTGCTTTCAAGGAGCTCCCTGCATTTTTCAGCACCATCGCCAGCGAAAAAAAGAAGTTTTTCCGCCATGAATTCACTGAATGAATCAGAATGAATGATCTCAGCCGCTGTATCCCTTGTCAAATTAAGTTCCTGGTCGAAAATAGCACAGAAGACCTCCATCCTCCGGGCATCTACCATAGGGCAGAGGCCCCAACCCGGGGTCTCGTTCTCTTTTCCAGGGGAGGAGGCCAGTGGCAGGGCCAGTTCTCTCATACCGAGGGCCATGGCCTGTAAAGTAGGGATGGCGATCAGGGGTATATCAAGTGCATAGCAAAGTCCCTTTGCGGAGGCAACACCGATGCGAAGGCCGGTATAGGAACCAGGGCCCATACTGACTGCAATGGCATCAAGTTCATTCATGGAAAGGGAAGCGGTTTTCAGTACCTCTTCAATAAAAAGTGTCAGGCGGGATGCGTGGAGATTTTTATCAGAAGATTCTTCAAACGATATCAGCCGGCCCGCCTCTGACAGGGAAACGGAACAGATGGTTGTGGCAGTATCCAGGCAAAGGATCTTTCCCATGCATCACTTTTCCTTGGTGAAGAGATCTTTCTTATCGACCTTTACTACTTTATCCCCGTCCTTTAATGATTTGGAAACAACAGTGAATGGAGCAACAATAATTTCATCCCCATCTTTCAGACCTGAAATGATCTGGATATAGGTATTATCCTGGATCCCGGTCTTGACATTTTTCTTTATGGCGGTACCGTTTGAAAAGACAAACACACACTCCTGGATTTCCTCACTCTTTTTCTGGGATGAGACCATTTCAACCTGTTCATCTCCTTCGTCTTTCTTGGTCTTCGACTTTTCATTCAGCTTGTCAAGGCTGTCCTTGGCGACCCTGGTCGTCACAGCCTGGATTGGGACTGTAAGGACATTGGCAGCAGTCTCCGTCTGGATCTCCACGGTACATGACATGCCCGGACGGAAAGGAGAATAGTCAATGCGATTCGGATCAAGAAGGTCGCGGTATGACTCTTTCAGAAGGTGGATCTTCACATTGAAGTTAGTTACCTGGTCAACACTCACGCCTGTTGTATTGGCAGAGGTGGCGATCTCGGTGACTACGCCTTTAAATTTCCTGTTCAGGTAGGCATCCACTTCGATCAGGGCGGTATCGCCCAAAGTGACCCTGACTATATCATTTTCATTGACCTCGACCTGGGCCTCCATCTCATTCAGGTTGGCAATGCGCATGATCTCGGTACCGCTCGAAAATTGTGATGCTCCTGTAACGCGCTCTCCCTTTTCGACACCTAACTTTGAGACGGTACCGTCACTGGGGGCAAAGATTGCGGTCTTGGTAAGGTCTTCCTTAGCCTTCTTCAGGGCAGCCTCTGAACTTTTTACCATAAATCCGGCAGCCTTGATATCTTCCTCACCGGCTTCGATCTGGGCCGTTGCAACGAGGTATGCTGCTCTTGCCTGGTCGTACTCGGCCTTTGAGATCACATTCTGCTGGTATAGTTTCTCCTGGCGCTCAAAGGTCATTTTGGAATTTTCAAGAGTGGCCTTTTGCTGGGTCAGTCGTGCCCTGGAATTGGCTTCGTTGGCTTTCTGCGAGTTTACCGAGGCCTCCTGCTGGTCATAGATGGATATATAAATCTCCGGATCAATTTTTGCCAGCAGATCTCCCTGCATTACCTGGTCTCCTTCCTTGACTTTCAGCTCGACCACCTCTCCGGAGATGTAAGGACTGATCTTGATATCTTTCTCAGGCTGGATCTTACCATTGGCAGAGACGCTCTGGGTTATCGTGCGTTTCATTACTTTTTCCGTGGCCACCTTGGTGCTGTCGGTTCCCTTGCCCTTCAGTACAGCGAAAATCACGATGACTGCAACCAGGACAACAGAACCGATGATGATCCACATTTTCTTTTTTGATTTCTTCGAAGCCATTGATGAATAAGGATTATGAACAAATTTAGATACGAAAGTAGTAAAAACCAGCTATTTCTGGGTGATGCTGATCGGATTCCCTGAATAAAAGTCAAGAATGGTTGTCTTGAAAATAAAATCATACTTGGCCTGGAGCAGGTCCGACTGTGCTTTTGTCAGGTCTTTCTTGCTGTTATTGTAATCGAAAGAGGTCATCATGCCCACATCAAATTTCTGACTCGTGTATTTGAATGATTCTTCCTGGGCCTTCACCTTTTGCTGTGAGGAGTTGAACTTTTTCAGAGATGCGACTGCATCAGCATATGCCTGTTCGATCAGTTTCCGAAGATCCCTGGTCCTGATATCCAGGTCAACTTCTGCCTGGTGCTGCAGGATCTTTGCTTTTGAAATGGCGGTACGGCCCTGCCATCCGTTAAAAATGGGGACACTGAGGTAGAACCCGAGCGATTGGTTTTCGTTTTGCCGCATCTGGTCAGAGAATGAGGTTGTGCGGGTTGACCTCTCCACGTCATACCCGAGTACAGTATCACGGGAAATCTGTGTAATACCCAAATTATAAGGTTTTATGACCGGCGGAATGGTCGGATCAATCTCTTTGGCCGCCCCCGAATAACCAGTTCCCCAGGATCCGCCGAAAGACAGTGTAGGGGTGATCGATCCGCGCATGATGGCAACATATTTCTGGGCACTTTTTACATTCATCTCAGCACTCTTTATTTCGGGCCTGGTTTTCAGGGCATGTTCAAAGATGATCTCCGGTGTTACCAGCTCTTTCGGCGCCTCAACGGCTTTCAGTTCAGGCTTATCAATCCTGAAATCCCTGGAAACGGGTAGGTCGATGAGTTGCTGAAGCGAGAGACTTGCAATGGTCAGCCTGTTTTCGGCTTCGATGACTATCAACTCTTCGGCCGATTGCTGTGCCTGGATGTTCAGCAGATCGCCTTTGGCAGAGGCTCCTGCCTCAACCATCTTGTGGATGCGGACCACCTGGTCTTTTGTAATACTTAATTGTCCTTTTGCAACATCAAGCAATTCGTAACTGAACAGGATATCAAGGTAGAACCCGGCAACCGAGAGTGAAATATCATTTTTAATAACATCCAGGTTGTACTTGCTTGCCAGGAGGTTAAGCTGGTTCTGCTTTACTGCGTTGAACTTCTGTAAACCGCTGAAGATGGTCACATCGGCCTGGAGGTAGAAATTGTTCGATCTGACTGTGTTCGTGGCAAAGGTATTTGTATACATGTCGATCGTCTGGCCAAAATTCCAGACATTGGTGGCATTTGCATTCAGGTTAGGAAGCATGCCGAGTTTACTCTGCAACAAACTGGCCTTGTAAGTTTCAACCGAAAGCAGCTGTCTCTGGATATCAAGGTTGTTGTCCAGGGCATAATTGATGCAGTCCTCCAGGGTCCATATTTTCTGAGAATAACCGGGGTATGCGGAAAGGATCCCAATAAAAGTCAATAGGGCAAGAGCCCCTTTTTTAATACGATCGAAAAACATTTTCCAGGGTTTTAAATTAATTGCTTGGAAGTGAATTTTCATTAAACTCCAAAATTACTGAATTTACACTTTAACGAAGCATTAAGACGAACATTTTACCTTTTGGTTACAGAAAAGCGAACCCTGTTTTCTGCGGGACAATCCCAAAATAATTTACCTTTGTTCCAGATCAAATCCTAAAGAGGCCACCATGAAAAAGTACATCCCGTTTGTTGTTGCTGTTTTACTGATGAGCAACCTCGTGCTGCTCCCATCCTGTTTTCCCGCCGACCCAACTGTTGGAAGCCTGTCGGTAAAAGTACTTGATTTTTTTACCGGAAACCCGATCATTGGCGAAAAGGTATTCCTTGCCACCAGTTATTCCAATATGCAGCGGGGGGATTATTATGCCGTTACATGGACTGATCAGAACGGGTACGCTTTTTTCCCTGAAATCCCGCCTGCTGTTTACTGGTTTGACACTGCCACCTGGGAAGACTGGGGCGCTGTCCAGACTTATGCAGGGATCGACCAGTATACCTACCTTTATGTAAATGATCCTCATCAGAAACAAAACAAATAGGATTTTCGGTATTCATTAAAATTTCGTATCATTGCACCCCAATTTTGTAGCACAAGAAAGGATGTCTGCTTTGAGGAAAAAGGTTACCACTTTTCTGGTCTTTTTTTTCTTTTTCGCATTTCTGTCAATATTTTCAGAAAATGGATTTGCGGCCCATCAGGATAACTCCACGATTGGTCCGGCCACTGATACGCTGAAAAAAGAGACTGTAAGAGAGGAGCTTGCGAAGGACGCGTTCAATGCCGGTGAAATGATCATGGAGCACGTGGTGGATAACCATGAGTGGCATATCATGGCCATCGGCAAATTTGAACTTACGGTTCCTTTGCCAATCCTGCTTTATTCCGAAGGAAAATTTTATTCCTTTTTATCCTCCCGGTTTCATAATGAAGATCACTCTTATTTGGGTTTCAAATTGGAGCAGGAGGGCCCAATGAAGGGTAAGATAGTCAGTCTGGATACTACCGGAGAGGAGGGAAAGGGACCGAAAGTGTATGATTTTTCGATCACCAAGACCGTCCTTGCCATTTTTATCTCTACTTTTCTTCTTATTCTGATTTTTACTTCTGTAGCCAGGGCATACAAACGGAGGCCGAATCAGGCCCCCAGCGGAATTCAGTCATTGCTTGAGCCATTGATCCTTTTCATAAGGGATGATATTGCCAAAAGTTCGATCGGGGAGAAGAACCACGAGAAATTTCTTCCTTACCTGCTTACGGTCTTCTTTTTCATATTTTTCAATAACCTTTTCGGGTTGATCCCGTTTTTCCCTGGCGGCGCCAATGTTACCGGAAATATTGCCGTCACCCTGGTGATGGCTGTCTTTACCTTTATCATAACGACCATCAACGGGAATAAGCATTACTGGATCGATATCATCAATACCCCCGGCGTTCCCTGGTGGCTGAAGATCCCCATCCCGCTCATGCCGGTTGTGGAGATCATCGGAATCATTACAAAGCCGTTTGTCCTGATGGTGCGACTCTTTGCCAACATCACAGCCGGCCACATCATTGTGCTCGGTTTTGTCAGCCTCATCTTTATTTTCGGACAGATCAGCGCTGCTTTAGGGCTCGGGGTCTCGGTGGTGTCGGTCGCCTTTATGATCTTTATGAATTTGCTTGAACTGCTGGTTGCATTTATCCAGGCTTACGTGTTTACCCTATTGTCGGCCCTCTATTTCGGGCTGGCGACGATAGAGCCGGAACACCATTAGTTGAATGACAAATTACGAATGACGAGTGACGAGTTTTAGTATTGTTCTTTTTTATTAACCTTTAATAATCAAATTATGCATCTATTAGCAATTTTACTGCAATTGGCAGGCGATTTTGCCGCTATTGCCAAGATGGGAGCAGGCCTTGGCGCCGGGATTGCCGTGATCGGAGCCGGTATCGGTATCGGAAACATTGGTAAGAGCGCCCTGGAATCCATCGCCCGTCAGCCTGAAGTTGTCGGTGATATCCGTGCAAACATGATCATCGCCGCTGCGCTTGTTGAAGGGGTCGCATTTTTTGCCATTGTTGTTTGTCTGCTGATCCTTTTCATCTAGCGGGCAAGCGGGTTCCATCTGGCATGACGGTTGGTCATGCTGTATGGAATCCTATCAATTAACCTGTAAAAAGAATTACCATGGGACTGATAACACCCGATTTCGGGTTATTATTCTGGATGACACTGGCATTCCTTTTCCTGCTTTTCATCCTCGGGAAATATGCCTGGAAACCTGTTCTGAAGTCACTGAAAGAACGGGAAGCCTCAATAAATGAAGCATTGCATGAAGCCGATAAAGCCCGGGAAGAGATGAAACAGCTGCAGTTCAGCAATGAAGCGCTGCTCAAGGAGGCCAAAAATGAAAGAGATTCCATCATGAACGATGCCCGTAAAATCCGGGACAAGATCATTGAGGAGGCCCATACCAAGGCATCGGAAGAGGCCATGCGGGTTGTCGAGAACGCAAAGATCAGCATCCATAATGAAAAGATGGCCGCCATGACCGAGCTCAAGAACCAGGTAGGTGAACTCTCCCTTGAGGTGGCCCAAAAGATATTGCAGCGGGAACTTTCCGATCCCGAGAAGCAGGAGCGATATATGCAGGAATTATTGAAAAAAATCCAACTCAGTTAACACCATGAACGTCTCTCTGGTAGCCTCACGATACGCCAACGCCTTGTTTGAACTTGCCGTTGAAAAGAACGATGTCGAGCAGGTGCTTTCGGATGCCAGTGTAATCATGGATGTTTGTTCCAAGAGCCGTGATCTCCAGTTGTTTCTCAAATCGCCTGTCATCCATTCCGATAAAAAGGGTGTGGTGATAAAAGAGGTGTTCGGGAAGTCGGTAGGCAAACTTACGCTTACTTTCATGCTGGTCCTGATAAGGAAGAGAAGGGAAAAGTATATTCCAGAAATTGTCAAAGAGGTGATTGTTAAGATCAAGGAGTACAAAAACATCCTCACGGTTCATTTCAAATCAGTCATCGCTCCCGACACCGAAACGAAAAGGATGGTGCTTGAGGTCATGAAAAATTATTCCAAGTCAAACATCGAACTTATTGAAGAGATCGACGCTTCCCTGGTTGGCGGGTTTGTTCTTTCGTGGCATGACAAGCAATATGATGCCAGCATCATGCGGCAGATCGATCGGATGAAGAAGGGATTGGCCAGGATTAACTTATACAAAAAAGGATATTAGATTATGGCAGAGATTAAACCGGCGGAAGTTACGGCAATCCTTAGAAAGGAACTTGCCGGCTACCAGGATATCAAGGAACTGGAAGAGGTGGGTACTGTCCTTCAGGTTGGCGATGGTATCGCACGTATCTACGGGCTCAACAATGCAGAATCCGGTGAATTGATAGAATTCCAGAAAAACGGATTAAAAGCAATCGTGCTGAACCTTGAAGAGGATAATGTCGGTGTCGTTCTGCTTGGGGAGTCTTACGAGATCAAGGAGGGAGATACTGTACGCCGGACCAGGCGCATTGCCTCCATCGAAGTCGGAGAAGGATTGCTCGGGCGAGTCATCAACACCATCGGTGAGCCGATCGACGGCAAAGGAAGGATTGAAGGAGAACGCTATGAGATGCCGCTGGAGCGCAAAGCCCCCGGGGTCATCTTCCGTCAGCCGGTAAACCAGCCGCTGCAGACCGGTATCAAGGCCATTGATGCCATGATCCCTATTGGCCGCGGACAGCGTGAGCTCATCATTGGGGACCGCCAGATCGGAAAGACCGCCATTGCCATTGATACAATCATAAACCAGCGGGAATTTTACCTGAAGGGCGAGCCCGTGTATTGTATTTATGTTGCTATCGGACAGAAGGGTTCAACGGTAGCAAATATTGTCAGGACGCTGGAAGAGAAGGGAGCGATGCCCTATACCGTGGTGATCATGGCCACAGCCTCAGACCCGGCAGCCATGCAGTTTTATGCCCCTTTTGCTGGAGCAGCCATCGGTGAGTTTTTCCGTGACACCGGCCGGCCGGCCCTGATCATTTTTGACGATCTCTCCAAGCAGGCCGTAGCTTACCGTGAAGTTTCCCTGCTGCTTCGCCGTCCCCCGGGAAGGGAAGCCTATCCGGGTGATGTGTTCTACCTGCATTCGCGCCTGCTGGAACGAGCCGCCCGTATCATCTCGGCCGATGACATCGCCCGGAAAATGAATGACCTTCCTGCAAGCATCAAGCACATGGTGAAGGGAGGAGGTTCCCTGACGGCCCTGCCGATCATTGAAACCCAGGCTGGTGACCTATCAGCCTATATTCCTACCAATGTCATCTCTATCACCGACGGGCAGATCTTTCTGGAACTTGGTTTATTCAATGCCGGGATCCGGCCTGCGATCAACGTAGGAATCTCGGTATCCAGGGTCGGTGGAAATGCCCAGATCAAATCGATGAAAAAAGTGGCAGGAACACTGAAGCTTGACCAGGCTGAATTCCGCGAACTGGAAGCGTTCTCCAAATTCGGTTCCGACCTCGATGCGGCAACCAAAGCGGTACTCGACAAAGGATCCAGAAACGTTGAGATCCTGAAGCAGCCACAATATTCCCCCATGACGGTTGAAAAACAGATTGCCATCATTTTTTGCGGGACCCGTGGTTTGTTGAGGAATATTCCCATCAAAAACGTGATCAATTTTGAAACCGAATACCTGAACTTCATGGAGACGCACAACAGTGCGGTTCTGAAAAATCTCAGGGAAGGTAAACTGCTGGATGAGGATATCAAGACCATGGAAACGGCAGCCAGGGATCTGTCGAAAAAATACGAAGAGAAAAAATAAAGAAAGGAGTTATGGCCGGCCTGAAGGAAGTACGATTAAGGATCGCCTCTGTTAAATCCACTCAGCAGATCACCAATGCCATGAAAATGGTTGCGGCCTCCAAGCTGAGAAGGGCACAGAACGCCATCCTCCGGCTGAGGCCCTATGCAGCGAAGTTGCGGGAGATTCTGCAGAATCTGAGCAGCAGTATTGAGAACTCCAGGGAGAGTGTTTTTTCCGAGGAGAGAAATCCGGACAAAATTATTCTTGTCGTTCTCACCTCTAACAGGGGTCTTTGCGGGGCATTTAATTCAAACGTAATTAAGACCACAGTCGGCTTGCTCAATGAGACCTACTCAGGACAGTTCAAGGCCAATGCCATTCAACTGATCACTATCGGTAGAAAAGGAACAGAATTTTTCAGAAAAAAGAAATACCCTGTCATGGAATCCCACGATGACCTTTTCGATTCCATGACCTTTGACCGGGTCTCCGAGCTGGCAGGCAGTCTAATGAAAAAATTTGCCAACAAAGAAGCAGACCGCATTGCCATAATCTATAACCAGTTCAAGAATGCCGCAACCCAGCGGCTGGTTGTTGAACAGTATCTTCCGATAGTTCCGGAAGCGCCGGAGAAGGGCAAGCTGGAATCGAAAATTGAAGCGGACTATATTTTCGAGCCCGACAAGGAGACCATCGTAAGGGAGCTTATCCCAAAAACACTGCGGATCCAGCTATTCAAGGCGGTTCTCGACTCATTTGCCTCTGAGCAGGGCGCCCGCATGACAGCCATGCACCAGGCCACCGATAATGCCAAAAACCTGTTGCGCGATCTAAATCTCAGTTACAATAAGGCACGACAGGCAGCCATCACCAAGGAGCTGCTCGAGATTGTTTCCGGAGCCGAAGCACTCAAAGGATAATTCATCAATGCAAGCAATGCAGCCAATGCATACAATGAAAGTATTGGTTAATTGATGATTTGGGTTGTTTACGTTACAATAGATTACTTTAGTAATCGTAACAGATTATCGTACCAGGTTTTTCCGAATTTCCGGATTAGTGCTTCTTTAAGGAAACAAAAGAGGGGAAGATTAAGTTTTTTACCGTTTTCGAGTGCTTTGGAGCAAATATGCCATTTATGATAATTTACCCCTTCACCACTAACCAATTCGCGGATTCTGACCGGATATAGATGGCATGAAATGGGTTTGGGAAAGGGTATGGCTTTTTCGGTGAATGCCCTTTCAATGGCACATCTGGCAATTCCATCCTCGAAAATGACATAAACGCACTCCCTCCCTTTAACCAGTGGTGTGACGTAGCGAGCTGCCGCGTCGTAATCAAACACTCCGTTTTCCTCAATCTCTTTTACTCCTTCACTACGCATAAAAGGGATTATCTCTCCCTTGTAATCTTCAAGAAGTGATATCTCATCCTCCTCAAGAGGAGCGCCCGCGTCACCTTCGATGCAGCAGGCTCCTTTGCATTTTGACAAATCACAACAGAAGAACACCTCTTTAAGGTCGTCAGAAATCAGGGTGTTTTCGAGAGAGATCATTTCTGAAGTACATTTCAAAAAACTGCAACTATCCTTAATGGCGCTCCGCTGCCGCCTTTGATTTTCATGGGCAGCGCGATGATGTATGCTCCTTTCACCGGGATCTTATCGAGGTTGGCCACATTCTCATAAATGGTAATGCCGGCGGCGCACAATATCCGGTGGCTCTGGAAATCGGTTGAAGGACCATAATCGATACTGGGAGTATCAAGTCCAACCGCAACAATTTTACGGTTTTCCACAAGCCATTTCGCGGTTGCGGGATCCAGGCCGGGGAAATGCAATTCCCGGACCCCTTCCAATCCTGATTTTAGAGTACCTGTATACTTCAGGTGATCGTTCCAGAATTTTCCGAAACCGGTATTGAGCAGGATGATTGCGCCATCCGGAATTTTTCCGTTCTGGTTTTCCCATTTTTCCAGGTCGCTAACGGCAACCTGGTAATCGCGGTTTTCGTCCGATTGCCGGGTAACATCCACAACCACACCAGGACCGTGAAGCCTTTCAATATCGACCCGTTCAATACTTTGGCCCCCTTCAAGGAAGTGAATAGGAGCATCAAAATGGGTTCCTCCATGTTCCTCGGCAGAATATCTGAACGATGAATAAAAATATCCTTTGGCGTTTATTCCGCAGAAAATGGTATCATGGCGAAATTTCTCATCCGTGGGCCAATACACGGTGGTCGAATCATAATCATGGGTCAGGTCAATCCATGTTGCCGACTGAAGGGTGTCGGTAATTATTGTCTGCCTGCAGGCCACAAGGCAGAACAACAGGAGGGCAACCGATAGCTTTTTCATGGCAGATGCTATTTAAGTTCAAAAATAGTTTTTTCACAGAAATATTTTCTTTTTGGAAAAGAAAATAATGAACAATTTCAAAAGAGAAAAAAGTGACATTCATGCGAATTTTCACTTGCCGGCTGGCCAGCCGGAATCTATTTACTCAGGATTGTTTCCGGGAATAATATCAAGACCCTGAGGATAATAAAACAATAATTTTCGGTTTTTTAAGCCGGGTATTATTACAACTCGGTATCTTTGTAAAATAATTGAAAATTTTCATGCAAGGGTTCATGTTAAAACCATTGGGGAGTATTGTACTGCATTTATTCCTTTTGCTCTGTTATATTGACGCCTTTGCGATCCGGGATGCTCCGGTAACAACGGCCGCAACAGTTTCGTCATGCCCCTCCTCCAATGTAGTTATCCCAGTTACCGTTACTGGTTTTACCAATATCTCTGCGTTATCGCTAAGGATAGATTATAACCCGACAGTTGCGACCTATACAAGTTTTGTCGGAAATACAGTGTTAACCGGATTAATAGTCAACGCGGTTTCTGTTTCGCCAACTTTATCCAAACTAATGATTGTCTGGACAAATACCACACCCAAGACCCTCCCAGATAACGATACACTTGTAAAAATTACCATGAATTTTATAAATGGTTCAACAACATTGGTTTTTAATAATACGGCCGGAGGCGGAGGTGATTGCGAATATGCCGATGAAACCGGTTCGCCGATGAATGATATCCCCACCTCGACCTATTATATCAATGGCACCATAAACACTTTAGCCCTTGGTACTACCGGGCCGATTTCCGGTACGAACCCCGTTTGTGCCGGAGCCAACGGGGTAGCTTACTACATCACTCCGGTTACCAATGCCACCGGTTACAGCTGGTCTCTTCCTCCCGGATTTACGATTGCCACAGGGGAGAGTACCAATTCAATAACCACCGATGTATCGACTTCTGCCTCTTCCGGAAATATCACTGTCACCCCCTTGAATGTTTGTGGTTCCGGATCCGTCTCCCCTCCATTTCCGGTTACTGTAAATCCTTTACCTGCCCCAACCATTGACGGTCCGGTTTCGGTTTGCGCCGGAACGTCAGGTCTAAAATACAGAACAGAACAAAACATGACCGGCTACATTTGGACGGTATCTGCCGGAGGGTCGATCACGGCCGGACAGGAAACATACGAGATTACGGTAACATGGATCACCACCGGTGATCAGACAGTCAGTGTAAATTATACAGATGCGAACTCTTGCACAGCTTCATCTTCGACTATAAAAAATGTCACCGTAAACCCTGTCCCCGTTCCTACTATTGAAGGAGATGCTGATGTTTGTGCTGGATCAACAGGAGTGATCTATTCAACGGAAGCGTCAATGTCTGGATATTCCTGGGCTATCTCTTCAGGGGGGGGAATAGATTCAGGTTTGGGAACAAGCCAGATCAGCGCTACCTGGAACACAGCCGGCTTGCAGTGGGTTAGCGTTAATTATATGAACAATTACGGGTGTACTGCTTTGACGGCCCCCGAGTATTTTGTCATAGTCAGCCCTTCGCCCGGCATTCCCGGGGCGATTACAGGAAATGCTGATGTATGCCGTGGAACAAACGGGGTGATCTATTCAATTGATCCGATACCGGATGTTACAGGCTATTCATGGGAAGTTCCTTTTGGCGCTGAGATCATTGACGGAGACAACACACCGGAAATTACAGTAAACTTTGGCTCTAATGCAGAATCAGGAGATATTACTGTTTCTGGTACTAATTCATGTGGCAGCGGAGCCCCATCCAGGCTTACTATTACAGTAACTCCATCTCCTGATACGCCGATTATTCAACTGAACGGAGATACCCTTTGGAGCGATGCGATAACAGGTAATCAATGGTATTACGAAGGGAATGTGATCCCGGGAGCCAACAGTCAAAGCTACATTGCAGATTTTTCAGGATGGTATTGGAGTATTGTAAACGTGAATGGATGTGCCTCTGATACATCAAATAATATTTATGTTGTAATTACCGGAGTTGTTGAGTCCGATGATTCTTTTGTAAAAACATTTCCTAATCCAAATGGCGGGAAGTTTACGGTCTCAATATCCATGCCCGTATCTCAAAGTTTTACCCTCGTGGTTTATGACTGGCTTGGACGAAAGGTCAACAACCCGGTTGAAATAAATACTTACAGGGGCTTTGAACAGGTGATCGATCTAACAGCATTACCGGATGGAGTTTACTCTCTTGTGATTAAAAACACAGAACACATGATTGCGCGCAAAGTACTGGTAAAAAAATAGCGTGCTATCCATTTTCTTTCATATTATTTATTGAATATTTCTGAATAACCCCCAGGGTTGATATATATCAATCTACCTATTGATATTTTCCAGACAGAATGATTCAAGTAACCGAATATCAGTGTTTTATTTTACACATATAATGGATTTTCCATATCGTCACATTAGGTTATTCGGGATTAATTTTTAATTTTGCCCACTTGTTGTGAACCCATTAACATTTTTACCTTGAACTTATGAGTGCTGAAAGTCTGATCCTGTTTTTTATTGTCGGGGCATTCCTTGTTGGTGTCGCCATACTCTTTTCGAGGTTCGTGGCACCCACTTCCACCAATCCCCAGAAAGCCGAAGCCTATGAATGCGGTATTCCTACCGAGGGGCTTACCTGGCTGCAGTTCAATGTCGGGTATTACCTGTTTGCCATCATCTTCCTGGTGTTCGATGTAGAAACGGTTTTCATTTTCCCCTGGGCTGTCACCATGAAGACCATGGGGATGACTGCCTTCATTGAAATTGTCATTTTCTTTTTCGTACTGGGGCTTGGGCTCTTGTATGCCTGGAAGAAAGGAGCCTTGAAATGGGAATAAAAAACATGAAAGAGTCCGATTTCCGGGACAACGAAACCCTTGAGTTGTTCGAGAAATCAGGAGGAAATATATTTCTTTCCACTGCAGATGCCCTGATCAACTGGGGTCGTTCCAACTCCATCTGGCCTCTGACCTTTGCTACCGCCTGCTGCGGTATTGAAATGATGGCTGCCGGCGCATCGCGTCACGATTTTGCCCGGTTCGGGATTGAGGTCTATCGTGCCAGCCCCCGCCAGGCCGATGTGATCGTTGTTGCGGGGACCATTGTCAACAAGATGGCGCCTGTTCTGAAACGTCTTTACGACCAGATGTCGGAACCGAAATATGTCATTGCCATGGGGGCCTGTGCGGTTTCCGGCGGACCGTTCTACTATAATTCCTACCATGTGGTCCGCGGCGTTGACCATGTCATTCCGGTTGATGTGTATGTTCCCGGATGTCCTCCCCGCCCGGAAGCGCTTCTTTACGGAGTCATGCAGCTTCAGCGGAAAATAAAGCTTGAAACCATTTCGAATCCACGAAAATCCCCCAATACATATTAGATAAATCCTAGCGATGGATAACACAACTTTGAAGGAAAAGATCCTCAGCCTTGTCCCCGGAGCGGAATTCCAGGAGAACAAGCAGTATCTCACCTTTCTCATACCAGCAGATAAAATGCACGATCTCGCCCTGAAACTCAAAGGCAACGGTGAATTCAGTTTCGATTACCTCTTCTGCCTTACCGGTGTTGATCAGGCTAAAAACCTTGAGGTGATTTATCACCTTGAATCGACGCTTCACAGGCATGAACTTGTTCTGAAAGTCAGGACCGCCGACAGGGAAAATCCTGCCGTTGATACTGTTTGCGATGTGTGGCGTACGGCTGAATTCCTTGAGCGCGAAGTGTACGACCTGCTTGGCATCAGATTCAACCATCATCCCGATCTGCGGAGAATATTCCTGGATGAGGAATGGAAAGGCTATCCCCTCCGCAAAGATTATGTCGATGAAGTAAATATCGTAGAACTTTAATTATGAAAGAAGTTATTCACCTGCCCGTTAAGAATATCGAGGAAGAGGAGTACCATATAAATATGGGCCCCCAGCACCCCTCAACCCATGGTGTATTAAGGCTTGTCGTATCACTTCAGGGAGAGATCGTCAAGAACCTGAAGCCCCATTGCGGTTATATTCACCGAGGCATCGAGAAGATGTGTGAAAAGGATACCTATCCCCAGATCATACACCTGACCGACCGGATGGATTATCTCTCTGCCCATATAAATAACCACGCGGTCTGCCTGCTTGTTGAAAAGGCCCTTGAAGTTGAGGTTCCGGAACGGGTAAAATACCTGCGGACTATCCTGGATGAGCTCAACAGGATTGCATCCCACCAGCTCTGGTGGTGCAGTTTCGGGATGGATATGGGGGGATTGACCTGTTTCTTCTACGGACTGAGAGATCGTGAGCATGTCTTGGATATTTTTGAAGAATCATTCGGATCAAGGCTCCTTCACAGTTACTATACCCCGGGCGGACTTTTACATGATGTCCATCCGAATTTCCAGAAAAGGGTTAAGGATTTCATAAAATATTTCCGGAAGAAGATCAAAGATTATGATGATATCCTTACAGGTAATATTATCATGCAGGAACGTACAAAAGGCGTAGGATACCTTTCGAAGGAAGATGCCATTTCATACGGTGTCACCGGACCTTCCGGACGCGGATCAGGCTTTTCCTGCGATGTTCGCAAACATCACCCCTACGGCATGTACGATAAGGTTAAATTCAATGAGATCCTCCTGCCCGAAGGCGACACCTTTGCCCGTTATATGGTGAGGATGCATGAGATGCGCGAATCGATGAACATCATTGAGCAGCTGATCGACAATATTCCCGACGGGGATTATACAGCTAAGATGAAGGCGGTCATCAAGTTGCCGGCCGGTGAATATTACCAGAGGGTCGAAGCCGCGAGGGGCGAATTCGGTGTTTATGTACTGAGTGATGGTAACAAATCGCCATACCGCATGAAATTCCGTTCGCCTAATTTTTCCAACCTGAGCGCCCTGGATCATATCAGCCGTGAAGGCAAGATCGCTGACCTGGTGGCCATCGGGGGCTCTCTTGATTATGTTATTCCTGATATTGACAGATAATTCCATTTGATTATGGCTTTCAGCATATACGATTTTACATCATTCACCCAGTCGATCGATAAGTTTCTTTACGACAACCTGACCCCTTTCTGGGCGCTGGTCGTAGAGATGACCCTCATCGGGCTGATCGTGCTTGTTTTTTATGCCCTCGTGGGGCTTTTCCTGGTCTATGCCGAGCGAAAGGTCTGTGCCTTCATGCAGAACCGGGTCGGGCCTAACCGGGTCGGACCATATGGGATCATCCAGACGATTGCCGACCTTTTCAAGTTGCTGATGAAGGAGCTTATTTACATCAAAAATGCAGATAAACTGCTCTTCAACATTGCCCCCTTCATCGTGATCATCGCCTCCTTCATGGCCATAGCCGCCATCCCGTTTGCCAAGGGTTTGCATGCCATCGATTTCGACATCGGGATCCTTTACGTGATCGCCGTTTCCTCCCTGGGTGTTGTCGGCATACTGCTGGCCGGATGGTCGAGCAACAACAAATATTCCCTGATCGGGGCCATGCGAAGCGGCGCCCAGATCGTCAGTTACGAGCTCTCGGTCGGGTTATCCCTGCTGACGATCATCGTCCTCGCCGGAACCATGCAGTTCTCGGCCATCGTACAGGGACAGGAAAACGGGTGGTTTATTTTCAAGGGACATATCCCGGCTTTTATCGCCTTCATCATCTTTCTCATCGCCAGCACAGCTGAAACGAACCGGGGACCCTTCGACCTTGCTGAAGCTGAATCAGAACTCACGGCCGGGTTCCATACTGAATACTCGGGGATTAAGTTTGCCTTCTTTTTCCTCGCCGAATACATGAATATGTTTATCGTCGCATCCATTGCCGCTACCGTATTCCTCGGGGGCTGGATGCCGTTCCATGTCGGCGGTTGGGAGGGATTCAACCGGATCATGGATTTCATTCCTCCGATAATCTGGTATTTTGGCAAGACTGCATTTGTTATCTTTCTAATGATGTGGATCAAATGGACATTCCCCCGGCTCAGGATCGACCAGCTGCTTACACTCGAGTGGAAATACCTGGTACCGATCAACCTCGTGAATATCCTTTTAATGGCATTTATTGTATTAATGGGTTGGCATTTTTAAGAAACTATGAACAGCTTTTTTAAATACTTCACCGATATCTTCCACGCGATCAAGTCACTCCTAACAGGGATGAAAGTGACCGGAAGGTATTTCTTCAGTCCTTGGGAAATCGTGACCCAGCAGTATCCGGAAAACCGAAAAAATCTGAAAATGATGGAACGGTTCAAGGGCGAAGTGATCATGCCGCACAATGAGCGGAATGAACACCGCTGCACCGGTTGCGGTATTTGTGAAAACAACTGCCCCAATGGTTCCATCGAGGTCGTCCAGGCGAAGATCGATATGCCGGATGGCAAGAAGAAACGTATCATCGACAAACATATTTACCACCTTTCGATGTGCACCTTTTGCGGATTGTGCATCAAGACTTGTCCTTCCGACGCCCTGGCCTGGGGACAGGAATTTGAACATGCCGTGTTTGATCGCACCAAGCTGACCAAAGTATTAAATCAAACCGGTTCATCCATCATTAAAGATATTGAAGAATGACGAACAATCAATTCATGTTTGCTGTATTCTCGGCAGTCATCATCATCTTTTCCGTATTGACTGTGACAAGCCGGCGAATACTGCGTGCAGCCACCTTCCTGCTTTTCGTACTGGTGGCGACCGCAGGGCTCTATTTCATGCTCCGCTTTAATTTCCTGGCGGCCATTCAGCTCACCCTCTATGCTGGCGGGATTGTGGTCCTGATCATCTTTTCGATCCTTCTCACCAGCCAGGTGGGGCAGAAACTGGAAACGGCCTCCTGGAAAAAGAAACTGGTTGCATTTATTGCCGCCGCATTCGGAGCAGCAATCTGCATCATCACGATCCTGGAAAATAAATTTCCGGCCGAAGTTGCCAGCCCGGGGCGCACCGATGTCAGCCTGATCGGGCAAAGTTTGCTGAGCACAGGGAAATACGGGTATGCGCTGCCATTTGAAGTGATCAGCATCCTGCTGCTTGCTGCCATGGTAGGCGCCATCATCCTTGCCAAGAAAAGAAAAGATTAACCGTTTTAATAAGCAATACTATGTTTGAAGGGGTCCCTTTAACCTGGTTTCTGATCGTCGCCACCATCATGTTTTTTGTGGGGGTCTACGGGTTCCTTGTCCGCAAAAACCTGATCACGATCCTAATGTCCATTGAGCTGATCCTGAACTCGGTCAACATCAACTTCGTTGCCTTTAACAAGATCCTTTACCCGGATCACCTCGAAGGGATGTTCTTTACCATTTTCGTGATCGCGGTTGCTGCAGCCGAAGCCTCCGTGGCCATCGCCATCATCATCAACATTTACCGCAGGCTGGTCAATATTGATGTAGAGCATATGAATGAAATGAAGTATTAAACGTGACACTTGACACGTGACGCAAATGAGTAGAAATCGCAAATCGTTGACATATGATCGATTTTAGTTACACCATCTGGATCCTGCTGATACCGCTCTTTCTCTTCTTAGTAGTAGGCCTGTTCGGGAACCGGTTTAAGCCCATTGTTTCCGGGATCGTCGGAACGGGCGGATTGTTTGTGATCTGGATTCTTTCCATTATCACGGCATACCAGTACTTCTTTGTCCTTGATAAGGTTGACGGGGCTTTCCAGAAACTGCTGGCAGTCAATGTCCGCTGGCTCAACCTCACCGACAAGCTGCACATCGATCTTGGCGTGTTACTGGATCCGATCTCAGTGATGATGCTGATCGTCATCACTACTGTGTCATTCATGGTGCATCTGTATTCCATCGGCTATATGCACGGGGAGAAGGGATTCCAGCGCTTTTTTGCCACGCTCTCCCTATTCAGCTTCTCAATGCTCGGACTGGTTGTGGCAACCAACATCTTCCAGATGTACATCTTCTGGGAACTGGTCGGAGTCTCCTCCTACCTTCTGATAGGCTTCTATTACACCCGCGACACTGCAGTTGCCGCCTCAAAAAAAGCCTTTATCGTTACCCGTTTCGCCGACCTCGGATTCCTCATCGGGATTCTGATGCTCTCCTATGCCACAGGTACCTTTGATTTCATAACACTCACCGGCCCCAATAGCCCGGCGTTCTCCTCAGGTCAGGGTATTTGGTTTCTAGGACTTTCGACCATGACCTGGTCCATGATCTTTATTTTTATGGGAGGCGCCGGTAAATCGGCCATGTTCCCGCTGCACATCTGGCTGCCCGACGCCATGGAGGGCCCAACCCCTGTTTCGGCCCTAATCCATGCTGCAACGATGGTGGTCGCAGGCGTTTATCTTGTTGCCAGGATGTTCCCTATTTTCATCCACGAAGTTGCCGCCCTCGACATTGTTGCCTGGGTCGGGGCCTTCACTTCGCTGTTTGCAGCGTTGATAGCCTGTACGCAGTTTGACATCAAGCGGGTCCTGGCATACTCCACCATGTCACAGATCGGCTTGATGATGCTTGGCCTTGGGGTTTCCGGGTATGAAGGACACAACGGGTTGGGATACATGGCCTCCATGTTCCACCTCTTCACCCATGCATTCTTCAAGGCCCTCCTGTTCCTCGGGGCGGGAGCCATCATTCATGCGGTTCACACCAATTACATGAATGAAATGGGAGGATTGAGGAAGCACCTTCCCATTACCCATATCACGTTTCTTATTGCCTGTCTTGCCATTGCCGGTATTCCGCCATTCTCAGGCTTTTACAGCAAGGATGAGATCCTGGTAGCAGCCTTCCATCATAGCAAAGTTCTCTTCTCGATCGTGTTCCTGGTTGCCGGACTTACTGCCTTTTACATGTTCCGTCTCTATTACTCCATCTTCTGGAGAAAGGAGACACATTACCATCATACGCCGCATGAGGCTCCTGTCACCATGACCATACCATTGATCTTCCTGGCCATCGGTTCCATCTTTACCGGATTTATTCCCTTCTCGAAACTGGTCACCACCGATGGTCGCCCGTTTGAGATCCACACCGAATGGATTGTTGCCATCCCGGCAATATGCATAGCCCTCCTGGGCATCATCATAGCTACGGTGATGTATCGCAAGGAGAACAACATGGCCAAGACGATCGTTAAGGGGATGGGAGGATTTTACACGGCAGCCTATCACAAATTCTATATTGACGAGGTCTACCTTTTCATCACCAAGAAGATCATCTTCAACTTTATCTCCCGTCCCATCGCCTGGTTCGACAGGCATATTGTCGATGGGGCGATGAACCAGGTGGCCTACATCACCAATGAAGCCTCCGGTCGGATCCGGAAATTCCAGTCGGGACAGCTTCAGCAGTACGCCCTCGTCTTTGTCTCCGGAGTTGTGCTCCTGGCCTTGTTATTCATCTATATATGGACCAATTAATACCGTAGAAGAATGAGTATTCTGACGTTATTTATCATCATACCGGTTCTCACTGTAATTGGTATTTTATTGTGTAAAAACCATATGCAGGTCAAATGGACTGCGGTTGTCGGGATGAGTCTGCAGCTCATCAGCGCCATCACCCTGATCTTTCTTTTCCTTGCGGAAAGAAATGCCGGCAATACCGCAGAGATCCTGTTTGCCCAAGACAACCTTTGGTACCCTACGCTCAACATCCATTTCTATATCGGTGTCGACGGTGTTTCGGTTGCCATGATCGGACTGACCGCGCTGGTTGTTTTTGCCGGGATCTTTGCAAGCTGGGATATCACCGACCTTCCGCGCGAATTTTTCACTTCGCTCATCCTGCTGGCGTCCGGGGTTTTCGGATTTTTTATTTCCCTAGACCTCTTCACGATGTTTCTCTTTTACGAACTTGCCGTGATCCCGATGTACCTGCTGATCGGTATCTGGGGAAGCGGGCCAAGGCATTATTCGGCCATGAAGCTAACCCTGATGCTGATGGGCGGCTCGGCCTTAATCCTGCTTGGCATGCTGGGGCTTTATATAGGTTCAGGGACAAACGGTGGTCCGCTCACATTTGACCTGATCAAGATTTCCAAGATCACCCTTCCGATGGACCTTCAGCTATTCCTCTTCCCCTTCCTTTTTGTGGGATTCGGGGTTCTCGGTGCTATGTTCCCGTTCCATACATGGTCGCCCGACGGTCATGCCTCGGCGCCCACAGCCGTTTCCATGCTTCACGCCGGGGTTCTAATGAAACTGGGAGGTTACGGCTGTTACCGCGTGGCAGTCTTCCTGCTTCCTGATGCAGCCCACGAGCTTGGATGGATCTTCATAATCCTCGCGACGATCGGTGTCATATACGGGGCGCTGGGAGCGATATGGCAGAAAGACCTCAAATACATCAATGCTTACTCTTCCGTCAGTCATTGTGCACTGGTTTTGTTCGCCATCCTGATGTTCAACCAGACGGCGATCAACGGGGCGATCATGCAGATGATATCCCACGGGATCATGACGGCCCTTTTCTTTGCACTGATCGGCATGATCTACGGAAGAACCCATACCCGCTATATCAATGAGATGGGCGGCCTGATGAAAGTGATGCCGTTCCTGGCCGTTGCTTATGTGATCGGCGGTTTGGCCTCTCTTGGTCTTCCGGGCTTCAGCGGGTTTGTTGCTGAAATGACCATTTTCGTCGGGGCCTTCCAGCATGCAGACACTTTCCACAGGGTTGCCACAATCATTGCGGCCTCTTCCATTGTCGTGACAGCGGTCTATATCCTCCGTGTCGTTGGAATCCTGCTTCTCGGGAAGATCCGTAATGACGAATTTGAAAAGATCACCGATGCAAAATGGTATGACCGGATGAGTGTCGTTGCACTGATCCTGGGGATTACCCTGATCGGTGTGGCACCACTCTGGTTGTCGAATATGATCAACGGCGGTCTCGCCCCGATCATGCAGAAATTGTTATTGGTTGCACCATTAATACATTAACCCCAACCCCGTAAATAGGGATGAGGTCACTTAATAATAATAAAACTTCTAGCCAATGCTGATAATGAGACATGAATTACTGCTGATAGCCATCACGGTAATCCTTTTAGTTATCGAAATTTTCCTGCCGAAAGATCAGAAGCATAAGATCATTCTTCCATCGATCCTCCTGATGGCAGCAGTTACCATTGCGGGTTTCTTTCCCGGAGAGACAGGCGTTTTATTCGGAGGGATGTATAAGACCACTGCACTGACACTCCTCTTCAAGAACATTTTAAACGTCGGGGTGCTGATCGTCTTTATCCAGTCGGTCGACTGGCTGAAAAAGCCCGATAACCAGGAAAAGATCAGTGAGTATTTCCTGCTGCTATTGTCGACACTTATCGGTATGAATTTTATGGTCTCAGCCGGGGATTTCCTTATGTTCTATCTGGGCCTCGAGCTTGCTACAATTCCCATTGCCGCCCTGGCCGCCTATGATAGGTTCAAGGAGCACTCTGCTGAAGCCGGGGTAAAACTTATCTTCACCTCCGCCCTCTCTTCAGGAATCCTGTTGTACGGGTTGTCCATGATCTACGGAACCACCGGAACCGTCTATTTTGAGGATGTAAGCCTGGCTATTACTGGTTCCCCGCTGCAGGTCCTTGCCTTTATCTTCTTTTTTGCAGGAATGGCCTTCAAGATCAGTCTTGTTCCTTTCCATCTTTGGACCGCGGATGTTTACGAAGGAGCCCCGGTCAATGTGGCCTCTTATCTGTCGGTAATCTCTAAAGGCGCTGCCGCCTTTATTTTTACCATCATCCTTTTCACGGTTTTCAACAAAATTGCCGTTCTATGGAGCGATGTTTTGTATGTGATCACCATCTTGACCATTACCCTCGGTAACCTTTTTGCCCTGCGGCAACAAAACCTCAAACGGTTCCTTGCTTTTTCCTCCATTGCCCAGGCCGGCTTCATCCTGCTTGGTGTCATTGGACAGAGTCAATTAGGGATGACCACGGTGGTCTATTTCATCTTGGTCTATATCTTCTCTAACCTCGGCGCTTTCGGCGTCGTGGCCATCATTTCGAACCGGACCGGCAAGGAGACCATCAATGATTATGACGGACTTTACAGGACCAATCCGAACCTGAGCCTGGTGATGATGCTTGCCCTTTTCTCTCTTGCCGGGATCCCTCCGCTGGCCGGCTTTTTCGGGAAGTTCTTCCTGTTCACGGCTGCCGCCAAGCAGGGATATTATATCCTTGTCCTGATCGCTTTGATCAATACCATTATTTCATTGTATTATTATCTGCTGGTCATTAAGGCCATGCTTCTGAACAAAAGTGACCAGCCCATTGCCTATTTTAAAAGCGATGGTTATACTAAGCTGGGACTGCTGCTCTGTGTCGCCGGTATGGTCGTCATTGGATTTGCAAGCTCCATCTATGAAGTGGTGAACAGCCTGAGTTTCGGAATTTATTGACAAACCTTTTCAGTCGCCTGCTGATAAAGGGGATGAGACAAAAGGGAATTAACTGTTAAAAAAAAAACAATGCTGAAGGGGAAACATAATGTCGCCGAGGTGGAGGGCATCCGCTGTACCATCGTCGAAACCGGTGCAAACGAAGGCAGGATGACCTTCCTGAGAGATCTGCTGTCGCATAACGGCTATACAGTTAAGGCTGAAAAGGAGAAAGCTAAGGATGGTAAACCCATGGAAACTTTTGTTGTCGGCGTAACTGACCTGGTCTTTAATCCGGTCATCCGCCTCTACCAGAAAAAACTGTTCAGGAAGGAAGGCCTTGTTGTCAATCCTGCCTACTGGAACCAGTGGCCCGGGCAATGGGATATTCCTTATTACGAGGTTCAGCGCTGACTAGGTGAACAAGTTCCTGAAATATTTTTCTCTCCTCATCATCGGACTCTTTTTCCTGCTGGGGATTCTCATCCTTGTAAGTCCTACATTTAAGCACCTTCCTGGTGAGATCAAGGTCATCTTTTCCATCTTCCTATTTTTGTATGGAGCATACCGTTTGGCTCGTATCTGGACAAAATCGCGGGAAGAAAATCAGGAATGACCGATTTTCCTTGACAAATCCCTCGTTGAAATGTATATTTATCCCGAATTATAAGGAGAGGGAATAATAATTTTAGTAATTTTGTGTTCCTTTTAAAAGAACACCCTGATTATAAGGGAATAAGCATCTTTTCAGATGAAAAAAACTGCTAAAAGACTCATTGCAGCGGGAGGGTTGTTTTCCCTCTTGTTTTTCTTTGGCTGTGGTACCCAGTCCAAGAAGGATCTGGATACTCCTACCAGGGGAAGTATTAAAGCAGCGATTGATGATTCATACCGCCTGCTGGCAGAGGCAGAAGTTTATGCTTTTGAGTCGCTATACAAGGATGCACATATCGATACGGTCTTTAAACCCGAGTTGCAGGTCATTGAAGATTTCTTAAACGATTCGGTTCCCCTGATCATTGTCAGCCGGAAACTGACGGAAGCCCAGGAGAAGTATCTGAACTCCCTGCAGTATGTTCCGAAAACCACAAAAATCGCCTATGACGCGGTCGCATTCATTGTAAACAACGATAACCCAGATACCCTGATCTTCTATGACAAGATCAAGGAGATTTTTTTAGGAAAAATTAACCAGTGGCAACAGATCAATCCGAAATCGAAACTCAAAGAACTCCAGGTGGTTTTTGACGATTACAGATCGGCAAATCCGCGCTATTTCAAAGAAAAATTTAAAATTGACTCTCTGCCGAGGTGCTGTGCTGCCGTCAGTTCAAATGCGGAGGTGGTCAATTTTGTCGCTACGAATAAAAATGCCATGGGGGTTGTTAGTGTAAACTGGATCAGCGATAACCAGGATTCTGTCTCAAATAATTTTCTGAAAAAGATTAAGGTTGTTGGAATCACCACCGAAGGGAATAATGACCCGGATGCGAGGTTTTACAAGCCATTCCAGGCTTATATTGCCGAGAGTACCTATCCGTTCACACGCGAAGTTTTCTGCATCAACCGTCAGCCCTACCATGGACTTGCGTATGGTTTTTCCTCTTTTATTGCAGGGGAAAAGGGACAACTGATTGTTCTGCGATCAGGGCTTGTTCCGGCAGCAATGCCTGTCAGAATCGTTGAAGTAAAAAAATAAACCAGAGGAAACATTCATATGCTAAAGAGTGCTAAAAAGTTGGTCTTTGTTGGTCTTTTTCTGCTGCCATTTTATTCTGCTACCCATGCCCAGGATCTTAAAGCAGCGATTCACCTGACAAGGAGTGAGCAATTCACGGCGGCGGAAGCGGCTTTTGAAAAGTTGTTGAAACAGAATCCCAACGACGGGGATGTCTATTATTATTACGGCGAGAATTTCATAATGGAGTATTTTTCCGATACCCTCAATCTTTCCTGGAAAGAGATAGCAGATTCTGCCTCCATGAAATTTGAAGCCGGCGTGAAGGCCGATCCTGCCAACCCGCTCCCCCTTGTTGGTCTTGCAGAAATCGCATTTCTGAACAAAAATTCGCAGAAAGCCCAATCTTATTTTGCCCGGGTTATGCCCCTGATGCCGAGTAAGGCAAATAAAAGCCTTGTGATGTCTCCTGAAAAGCAGGCCACGGTATTGATCAGGATGGCCAATGCCTATGTCATGGCGAAGGTCAACGACACTGCACAGATATTTTCGCTTCTCAGGAGTGCCGAAAAACTCGATCCCAAAAACTATGAGCTTTACATTGTCAAAGGCGATACCTATATATACCTTCTGAACGATGGATCCAATGCCATCTCCAATTACAACATCGCCCAGAGCCTCAATCCCAAATCCCCGATGGCCAAGCTGCGGGTTGGCCTTTTATGGTTAAGGGCACGCAACTATAACTTTGCGTTGACCAACTACCAGGAGGTCGTCAAGATCGACTCCATGTTTGCCCCTGCTTACAGGGAACTTGGGTCGCTTTACGCACGGGCCGGACGTCAGGAGGAGGCCCAGAAGAACTACAAGAAGTTCCTGGCCCTCTCGGCAGGGAACACTTCCGCCCGCAAGCAATTCGTTAATACCCTGATCGATCTCCGGAACTACCAGGAGGCGATTAACCAGCTCAACGAAATCCTGCTTGCCGATACCACCGACAATGACATAAACCGGGCACTGGCCTATTCCTATTTTGAAACAGGCCAGTATGATAAAGGTCTTTATTACAGCAGGAAATTTTTAACCAAGGCAAAGCCGGAAAAGATCAGACAGCAGGACTATTCTTACTACGGAAGGATCCTGGCCAAGATGAAAATGGATACACTGGCCCCGGAACCCCTGCTTAAAGCTTACAGCATGGACACCTCCAAATCAGAACTCCTTAGTGAGGCAGCATTGTGCTGGACCAAAGCAAAAAAATATGAAAAGGCCATGGAGCTTTACCAGAGAAAGATCGATATGAATAAGGGAACGGCCATGGATTATTATAACCTGGGAAAGGTCTATTACAGCGTTCAGCAGTTTGCAAAGGCCGACACAAACCTTGCCATCTTCAACAAGATGCAGCCGGATTATCTGCAGGGGGTCATGTGGCGTGCACGGACCAAATCAAACCTCGATTCAACCGATACGAAGGGTTTCCGGGTGACCGGCTATGCCAAGCCTTTCTATGAAGCATACCTTGAAAAGACCCAGTCGGATTCATTAAAATACATGAAGGACCGGTTTGAATGCTATGACTACCTGGCATATTACTACTACAGCCAGTTTTCGAGGGATTCCAAGCTGAAGGAGGATGGTCAAAAATCCATGGAGTATTATAACCTGTTGATAGGGATATATCCTAACGATCCGAAAGCCAAGAATTTCAAGGAAGCCATTGATGCGCTTAAAATGAAGCTTAAGTAGTGCTGTTGGTTTTCTGTTAATATTTTTATATTTTTGCCAGTCAATTCAAGAGGAATCAACTAATCCATCATTTTTTAAACCTAAATTTTTTTACAATGAGCAAGAAAAGTAACAAAGGCGGTTCATTAGGTGACGCTTTACGGTCAGGATTCACATTGTTCGCGATCATTGTCGCTTTCGTTGTTGGATTCTTAGTTTTCAAGTTAGTCATGGGTAATCCCATCAATTTCGAAGGCAACAATCCGGAGGGTTCTCCTCTGGCGGGAAACTACCTGGGGATTATCTATAAAGGGGGTATTATTGTTCCCTTCCTCATCGGGCTGAACCTGATGCTGGTAATCTTTGCACTTGAAAGATTATTCACATTGACACGCGCTAGAGGAAAAGGAAGGATCAATGTATTTGTCAAGAACCTGCAGAACCTGCTTGATTCCGACAAAATCGAAGACGCTGTTGCAGCCTGTGACAAACAGAAAGGTTCTCTGGCAAATGTTATGAAGGCCGGCCTGCTTCGCTACCGCACGCTTCAGCATGACAACACGCTGGTTAAAGATCAGAAGATCGTTGCGCTTCAGAAGGAGTTTGAAGAAGCCACGGCACTCGAACTGCCGATGCTTTCGCGCAACCTGGTCATCCTTTCCACCATTGCCTCCATCTCCGTGTTAACCGGTCTTCTGGGAACCGTTCTCGGTATGATCCGTGCATTCGGCGCTCTTGCCCAGGCTGGCGCTCCCGATGCACTTGCTCTTGCCACCGGTATTTCTGAAGCACTTATCAACACGGCTTTCGGTATCGCCGGCTCCTTGCTGGCTATTGTGCTTTACAACACCTTTTCATCTCAGATTGACAGCTTTACCTATAAAATTGATGAAGCCGGGTTCAGCCTCGTACAATCATTTGCAGCAGGTGCTAAGTAGGCAAACTGGGTTGCTCTTTCATTGAGAGCATATTGAACGGAATGACATTATTTAAAACAGAAACCCATGCCAAAAATAAAAGCTCCAGTAAGATCTCCGCATATAGACATGACCCCGATGGTGGACTTGTTCTCCGTGCTCCTGATCTTCTTATTGCTTACAGCCTCTTTTCGGCCACAGGAAGCGGCGCCGATTAATACGCCCTCCTCTGTCTCTGAAAAACAGGCACCGGATAATGATATCATGACGATCTTCGTTTCCAAGGATGGACTGATATTCTTCAATTTCGACAATGGCAAGGATACTTCAACCCATTTCCGGTCGAAGTTGCTAGCCAAGATGGGCGAACAATATAAAATCACCTTTACTCCAAAGGAGCTGGACAAATTCGGGAAACTCGCTTCATTCGGGCTGCCTATAAAGGACATGAAGGCCTTTATCAATGCCCAGGATTCGAAGGAGAGGGATGCCCTGCAAAAGGGGATCCCGACCGATTCGACGGATAACCAGCTTGCTTGGTGGATCAGGTCGGCACGACTCACAAACCCCTTTGCTGAAGTTGCCATCAAGGGTGACGGGGAGGCCCAGTACAAGGTCGTGAAAAAGCTAATGGACCTCCTGCAGGAGAACAAGGTGAATAAATTCAATCTCGTTACGACGCTGATGAAAGAAGAGATTACGATAAAGGATTTACCAAAATAGAGCGTAACGTGATTTTCAATTAATAAAAGACAAAACCAATATGGCTGAATTAATTGTTGAGGAAAAAGGAAAAAAAGGTGGTAAGCGAAGGCCTAAAAAGCACAGCACCAATATCGACATGACACCCATGGTCGACCTGATGTGTTTGCTCATTACCTTCTTCATGCTAACCACGGCATTCAGCAAGGCCAAGGTGATGGTAATCACAATGCCCGAAAAAGATCAGAATCAGGATAAAAAGGACCAGCCGCAGATTTCCGCCGCACGTACCCTGAATATCTTACTTACCGAAGGCGACCGGGTTTACTATTACAAAGGCATGGCTGATCCTAAAAAACCACCCCTGCCTACGATGCTTAAAACGGACTTCAGCAAAGACGGTATTCGCAAAGTACTTCTTGAAATGAATAAGGACCTCTTTACAAAGATTGCCGATTTCAGGGATAAGCGTCTGACAGGAAAACTTGTTGTGGCTGATACCACAGCTGATAATGAGATCAAAAGGATGAAAAAGGAGGACCGCAAAGGCCCGATTGTCCTGATCAAGGCCGATGACAAAGCCAAATACAGGGATATAGTCAATATCATTGACGAAATGGCAATCTGCAACATTGCCAGCTATGCCGTGGTCGATCTTACCACGGTTGAGCTGGACATGCTGAAGGCTGCCCCAAAATAATGAGATGATTTGTTAACACTTTAAAAAGATAGTGTATGGCAATTGAAAAACAGCGAGTCGAATCGCTGGAGGAAATGGTCTTTAAGAACAGGAACAAAGAGTACGGATCTTATCAGCTTCGTAAAAAGTACCGGAAATATATGACCACTTCCATGATCATCGGACTGGTCCTGATCGCGGTCACCGTAGGTTATCCGCTGATCTCGAACTATCTGAATAAGAGCCGGCTGATCAGGGAGAAGGAAAAATCGGTTACTGCTGAAATGATGAACGCTCCGAAGGAAGAACTTCCTCCACCTCCTCCACCTCCTCCACCTCCTGAAGCACTTGTTGAAAAGGTTAAGTTTACGGCCCCTGTGGTTGTTGAAGATACGACCATCGAGACCGGACTTCAAACACAGGATGATCTGGCAAACAAGGCCAATACGGAAGTTCCCACCGAAGATGTTGAAGTCGAGGTGAAAGATGAAAAACCACAGGTTATTGAACAGCCCCAGCAGGCGGAGATCTTTACCGTTGTTGAGGAACAGCCTGGCTACCCAGGCGGTGAAGAGTCCCGTATTAAATTCCTCCAGGACAATATCAAATATCCTGAAGAGGCCAAGGAACTCGGAATCCAGGGAAAGGTTTTTGTAACGTTTGTCGTTGAAGTCGACGGCTCCATAACCGATGTTAGGGTTTTAAGGGGTATCGGAGGCGGATGCGATGAGGAGGCCATCCGGGTTGTGAAGGCAATGCCCAAATGGGTGCCCGGAAAACAACGGGGTGTGCCTGTCAGGGTTCAGTTCAACCTTCCCATCAAGTTTACCCTCCAGGGATAAGAACGAAAGGTTTTAAACCGGAAAAGCGATCAGATAATGGTCGCTTTTTTTTTACCTATTTTGCAGAATAAATCTACATATATGACTTTATAATTATTTGTTTAATTCCCTGCTCAAATAACCTCTAATTTAGAATCTATCCTAAATATTTTTTTTGTAACTTTGTACTGTTAATTTATTAACAACATATAGTTTTTTTATGATAACACTCTCATATATAGGAAAAAACACATTTCTGGAGGCCGTCAATAAAAAAAGCGGCGCCAATGTCCTGGAATGTTACCAGTGTGGAAAGTGCGCTGCTACCTGCCCCGTTTCCCAGTATATGGATTTTCCTCCCAGGGAGATCATGCAGCTGATCAAGCTTGGCATGAAGGATGATGCCTATATGGCCAACTCAACCTGGTACTGCCTTACCTGCTCCGCCTGTTCGGGGCGTTGTCCAAGGGAGATAGAAATTCCTGCAGTGATGGAAGCAGTTAGACACCTTGCCATCGAGGAAAATCTCTACCCGGACTCAAAAAAGGTGAAAGAGATACGCAAGTTCCATGAGATTTTCCTTGAAATGATCAAGCGGTATGGACGTAATTACGAATTACGTATGATGGCAGAGTTCAATATACGCACCAGGAATCTGTTCAAGGACATGCACCTTGCGCCTAAAGCCCTGCTCAAAGGCAAGATCCCCATCGGGAACCATCCGCTCAAGAGCGCCAAGGCCATCAAACGCATGTACGCACTGGCCGAAAAACTGGAAAAAAATAAATAACCTTATTGAACATGAAGAAATTAACCTATTTCCCGGGTTGTTCCGCACATGGCACCA
>JBAXRT010000010.1:0-34367 GCA_037131065.1 bacterium
TACGACGGGGTGATGCACTACGTTCCGCCTTACGACAGGCGTCACAACCTGAACCTGCTTGCCACCTACATTTTCGGCAAGAAAGGCACCTGGGAAATTGATCTCAGGTACAACTACGGGTCGGGATTCCCCTTTACCCAGACGCAGGGATTTTACGAAATGGTTGACTTTGTCGACATGGGCACCGATTATACTACAGCCAACGGCCAGCTCGATATCCTTTACGGTGAATACGACCAGGGCAGGCTCCCCTATTACAGCCGCCTCGACTTCAACATGAAAAAGACTTTCTGGCTGGGAAAGACCATGAAACTGGATGTAAACCTCAGCATTACCAATGTTCTCAACCAGCAGAATATCTTCTATTTCGACCGGGTGAGCTATACCCGGGTTGACCAGCTGCCCTTCATGCCCAGCCTTGGTATCAGTTTTAGTTTCTGATTTACAGGAGATAACCTATGTTTTCATTCTCATTGCTCAACGGTATTCCATTCCGGGAGGTGGAAGAGAGGGTCAGGTTGATCAACTCAACACACGAAGGGATGGATCCTGACCCCGGCACGGCACGGCGTATCCTTTCGCTGCTTGACCTGACAACACTGGAAGGGAGCGACAACGAGGCGAAGATCCGTACCCTTTGCGAGAAAGCACTTTCATTCCGGGAGAAGAACCTGCCCGGTCCTGCAGCCGTTTGCATTTACCCTCCCTTCATCGGTATCGCCAAACAGATCCTCAAAGACTCCGGGATCAGGGTGGCAACCACGGCAGGCGCCTTCCCCAGCGGGCAGATGCCGCTCCAGGTCAAACTGGAAGAGATCCGTTTTGCCGTTGGAGAAGGGGCCGATGAGATCGATATCGTCATCTCACGCGGGACCTTTCTCGAAAACCATTATCACATTGTCTACCGCGAGATCGACGCCATGAGGGAATTATCACGGGGCACAACACTAAAGGTGATCCTCGAGACGGGAGAACTCGGCTCGCCGGAAAACATTGCCAAGGCAAGCGAAATCGCCATCGAAGCCGGGGCCGACTTCATCAAGACATCCACGGGAAAAATACAGCCTGCTGCCACTGAAACTGCTGTTTACATCATGCTTGAAGTGATCAGGGCCCATTTTGCCAGGACTGGTAAAAAGATCGGGATCAAGCCGGCAGGGGGGATCAGCGAACCATCCAGGGCGCTGAATTATTTCACCCTGGTTAAGGAACTCCTCGGGGAGGAGTGGCTTCAGCCCGGGCTCTTCCGCATCGGGGCCAGCCGACTTGCCGACCGGCTTGCGGAAATTATTTAGTATATTTGTCTAACCCCACAACCATGAAAAATTCAACTATCCCGGCATTCATATTTTTGTCTTTTGCCCTGCTCTTCGTTGGCTGCGGAACCGATCCCTCCCCTTCCCCCGGTGATGCCCGGTCGCAGTTTCTCGGGCAATGGCGGGTAACGGAGAGTACAAAGAACCTCACTTACGACGTCAACATCACGGCAGACGTGAATTCATCGGATGGAGTGCTAATTTACAATTTCGGGAGTTTCGGCAGTTCCGTCTCTGCAGGGGCCCTGATCAGCGGAAACCGGATCACACTCGATCCCAACCAGGAGATCGTCTCCGGCGTGATCATCAACGGGGCGGGGACCCTCTCGGGAAGCTCCATAAACTGGACCTACACAATAAACGACGGTGCTGACCTGATCACCGTCACTGCCGAGTTCAGGAGGCCCTGACGATCATTCTCCGGGACCATAAAAGCGCTGACGGTCGGTGATGACCTGCAGCACATACTCGTACATCTTATAGAATTTCTCCGGATCCTCCTTGTAATAGGCAAGGTTCATGTTGAACCGTTCCCTGGAGATCCCGTATTTTTTGAACAACCGGTCGAAATAGACCCCGGCTACTTTCTGCGGATCCTCTCCCTTGTTCCTTTTGATCAGCAGAAGAGCCTCTACTGTGTGCATATCGGCCAGCAAAAGGATCATCTTTGCCTCCGTAATCAGAGAATCCCGGGGCATCTCCTGTTTTTTTGTCCCGGAACCCGATTTTCCGCACGAAAAGAGAAAAAGGATCAGAACAATCGGAAGAAGGAACTTCATGGAAACTATTTTTTCCTGGAGTTGTAATCGTCGTTAATCGCCTTCAGTGCATCATTGGTTATATCAAGGGATTCGTTGGGAAGAAGGATCTCCCCTCCCTTCTTAAATCCCATAATAAAATCATAATTAAATTTCGTGTTATACCTCTTGAGGAAATTTGTAACGGTATCGAGCAGGCGCAGGTTCATGTTCAGCTCCTGCTCAGCCACGAGCTGTGTATAGCGGTCTTTTTTCTCCATGAGCGACTGCTGCTTCTGCATCAGCTGTTCGTAGATCACCTTCGCCTTCTCCTCCGTGATAGCGTTGGCAGCTACCTGGCGCTGGAAATCGGCAGCCTCCTTTTCAAGGGAAGCCTGCTCGGCCAGCACCTCCGACTGGAGTCGTTTCCCGGTTGTCTCCAGATCCCGGCGAAGCACCTTCACGAAATCATAATGGACATTCAGGGAATCGAGATTGAGAAAAACGACGGAAAGGGGGTTGGTTCCGGCAACCGGAACGGTGGCAGTACCTTTCGGTTCCTCACCACAGCCGCCGGAAACATGAAAATAAAAGAATATGCCAATCCCGATCAGGATGATAATCGAAAGGACAGTATTGAAATTAAATACGAAAAATTTACGCTTTACCTGAGGCTCTTCAGGTTTCATGATGGTTTCTTCTTGCATGATGTTGATGTTTAATTACCTAGTTCTGAAATGAATTTAATGCGCATTAGCCGTAACTCCTCTTCCGTGAACTCATCTTCGCCCAGCTCTTTCTGGGCCTCTTCGATCGAATCGGATTCAGCCTTGCGGAAATATTCGAAGATCTCCTCCTGGTGGTAGGGATCAATAAATTCGTCAACATAATAGTTTAGATCGATCCTGGTTCCTGAACCCACGATGCTTTCGATCTCCGTGAGGAGCTCATCAAAACTGAGGTTCTTGGCCAAGGCGATATCTTCGAGGGAGATCTTGCGATCGATGCTCTGGATAATATAAACCTTGATCCCCGATTTATTAATCACCGATTTCACCACCATATCCATAGGCCGGATGATCTCATTCTCATCTACATATTCCTTGATGAGATCGAGGAAGGGCTTCCCGTATTTCAGGGCCTTCCCGGAACCAACGCCTGTGATCTGTTTCAGTTCATCCACTGTGACAGGATACTGGATGGCCATATCTTCCAGCGAAGGATCCTGGAAAATAACGAAGGGCGGAAGTTTCTCCTTCCTGGCGATCTCCTTGCGGAGGTCCTTCAGCAGGGAGAAGAGGGTCTTATCGGCTGTGCTGCTTTTCGATCCCAGGGCTTCAAAAAGTTCCTCCTCCTCCGGGTTCTCAAAATCATGGTCATCAACCAGCATCATCGAGTGGGGATTCTTCAAAAACTCCTGTCCCTCCGGACTGATCTTCAGGATCCCGTAATTCTCAATGTCCTTGTTGAGCAAACGTTCGATCAGGGTCTGGCGGATGACGGCATTCCAGAACTTCTCGTCCCGATCGCCGCCTTTTCCGAAGACCTCAAGCTTGTTGTGTTTGTACGATTTGATCGTGGAGGTCCCCTTACCGAGGATGATGTTGATGATGTGCTTGTTCTTGAACTGCTGCTTTACTGCCAGAACCGTCTCCAGTACAAGCTGAACGTACTGTTTCCCTTCAAACTTCTTGCGCGGGTGCATACAGTTGTCGCAGTTCGAGCAATTTTCCTCTGTATAGATCTCCCCGAAATAGTGAAGCAGCTGCTTGCGACGGCAAACCGATGATTCGCTGTAGGCGACTGTCTCCATGAGGAGCTGTTTCGCGATCTCCTGCTCAGCAACCGATTTTCCCTTCAGGAATTTCTCCAGCTTCTGTATATCGTCATAACTGTAAAAGGCGATGCAGTTTCCTTCGCCATCATCGCGCCCGGACCTTCCCGTCTCCTGGTAATATCCTTCCAGGCTCTTGGGCATATCATTATGGATCACGTAGCGGATGTCGGGCTTATCGATACCCATGCCGAAGGCGATGGTTGCCACGATCACATCCACCTCCTCCATGAGAAACTTATCCTGGTTCTGCCGGCGTGTAGAGGCATCCAGCCCGGCATGGTAAGGCAGGGCCTTGATCCCGTTCACCACGAAAGATTCAGCCAGCTCCTCCACCTTCTTCCTGCTGAGGCAATAGACGATCCCCGATTTCCCAGGCTGTCCCTTGATGTACTTGATGATGTCCTTGGTGACATTCTTTGTCTTGGCCTTCACCTCGTAATAGAGGTTCGGACGGTTAAAGGAGGAGAGGTAGACCGAGGCATCCATCATATTCAGGTTCTTCTGGATATCCTGTTGCACCTTTGGTGTGGCAGTGGCAGTAAGCGCAATAACCGGGACCTTCTGACCAATTGCCTCGATGATCGGCCTCAGCCGGCGGTATTCGGGACGGAAATCGTGTCCCCATTCCGAAATACAGTGGGCTTCATCAATGGCATAAAAGGAGATGTCGACATTCTTGAGAAAATCGATATTCTCCTCTTTGGTAATGGTCTCCGGAGCTACATAGAGCAACTTCGTCTTTCCGTCGACAATATCCTTCTTGACCTGGGTAATCTCCTGTTTGGTCAGGGATGAATTCATGAAATGGGCCACATCGGTGTCAGTCCCGAAACTCCGGATTGAATCCACCTGGTTCTTCATCAGGGCAATGAGGGGGGAGACGATGATGGCAGTGCCCGGTTTAAGAAGCGCCGGGATCTGGTAGCAAAGCGATTTTCCTCCGCCTGTCGGCATGATGACAAAGGTATCCTTGTCGGAGAGGAGGTTCTGTATGATGGCTTCCTGGTTACCCTTAAAACTGTCATAACCAAATACTTTCTTCAGAATCTCGTGCAGATTGTATACTTCCTTCTTTCCTGCCTTCCTATGACTTTGATTTATTTTCGTAACTTTGTTCAGGGTAACTGATTTTTAGATAAATAATAGCGCTATATACAAATATAAAGTAAATCAACAGTGATAAACAAGTTTTTTTAAAAAAAATTGTACTTTGAAGACTAATCCATCCCTGAAAAAAATCGCCATCAATACCATCCGCGATGAGGCATCAGCGGTTTCGGGACTGACGAACGCAGTGAATGATGATTTTCTGAAGTCGGTTCGACTGATCCTCTCTTCTAGGGGCAGGGTGATCGTAACCGGTATCGGAAAGAGTGCCATCATCGGGCAAAAGATCGTTGCCACTCTGAATTCAACCGGTACACCAGCCATCTTTCTTCATGCCGCCGATGCCATCCACGGCGATCTGGGCATTGTACAAAAAGAAGATATCGTGCTCTGTCTCTCCAAGAGCGGTGAGACTCCGGAGATCAAAGTACTGATCCCGCTGTTGAAACAGAGAGGAAGCGCACTGATCGCCATAGTCGGTAACACAGGATCATATCTCGCGAAGCAGGCCGACACGGTGATCGATACCACGGTTGAAAAGGAGGCCTGCCCGAACAACCTGACCCCGACCTCCAGCACTACCGCCCAGCTGGTTATGGGTGACGCGCTCGCTGTATGCCTTTTGGAGAGCAGGGGATTTACACCTGCCGATTTTGCCAAATTCCACCCGGGAGGGATCCTTGGGAAGGAGCTCTACCTTCGGGTAGCGGACCTCTATGTCCATAACCAGGTGCCTGTAGTCGCCCCCGGGGATACGATCAGGAAGGTGATCGTGGAGATCTCCTCCAAAAGGCTCGGGGCCACGGCCGTACTCAACGGGAGCAAGCTGGTCGGGATCATCACCGACGGGGATATCCGCAGGATGCTGGAAAAAGAGACGAACATCAACAAGCTAAAAGCGGCCGATATCATGTCGCTGAACCCCCGGACGATTGAGCCTGAAGCCCTCGTGGTGGATGCGCTGAGCATCATGCGTCAGCACAACATTACCCAGATCCTTGTGATGGAGCGCAAAAAATACAAAGGGGTGATCCACCTCCATGATATTCTGAAAGAGGGGATCCTGTAACAAACTCACCATTCTTTCGTTTTCTATAAAGATTCACAAATCAGCCATCGCATGGTTCTCAGGACGGAAAAAATCATAAAGAAATACCGGAAACGCACCGTGGTCAACGAAGTCACGGTTGAGGTCAAACAGGGTGAGATTGTCGGATTGCTGGGACCCAACGGCGCAGGAAAGACCACCTCTTTTTACATCATCGTCGGCTTGATAAAACCACTGTCGGGAGAGGTCTTTCTCGATGATATGAACATCACGAAGGAGCCCATGTACAAGCGCGCCCAGCGGGGGATCAGCTACCTGCCGCAGGAAGCCTCGGTCTTCCGTAAACTGACCGTGGAGGACAACATCAAAGCAATTCTGGAATTTACAGGCCTGAACAAGGAACAGCAAAAGGAGCGTCTGGAGAAGCTGCTCGATGAATTCGGCCTGCAACACGTCAGGAAAAGCGAGGGGATCACCCTCTCCGGCGGTGAACGAAGAAGAACCGAGATCGCCCGCTGCCTTGCCGTCGATCCGAAGTTCATTCTCCTCGACGAACCCTTTGCAGGGATCGACCCGATTGCCGTGGAGGACATTCAGCAGATCGTAACCAAGCTGAAGGAGAAAAACATAGGAGTCCTCATCACCGACCATAATGTCCACGAAACCCTCACAATCACCGACCGCTCCTACCTTCTCTTCGAAGGATCTATCCTGCGTGCCGGCACCTCGGTGGAACTAGCCGAAGATCCCCATGTAAGGAAGGTTTACCTGGGGCAGAATTTTGAGCTACGCTAGTCAAAGCCAGAAGTCAGAAGTTAGAAGTCTGAACTTAAGTTAGAAGGTAGAACTACGAAGTTCTGTTTGAAGTTCACGCTTCCAACCTCGTACTTCAGAATTCTTGTATCACAAGTAACTAAAAAAGGTCAACGCTATTTAGGCATCGACATCCGTTCTACCTTCTAACTTCTGCCTTCGTACTTTATATATACCGTTGCATGAATAAGGAAAGTAACAGGTAAGTGATGATTATCAGCGGTATGGCGCTCAGCGAGAAGAGGATCAGCAGTGCCAGGGAGATAAGCAGGAAGATATATCGCACCTCGTTCCCTTTCCAGACCAAACTCTTGAATTTCATTGAAAAGATCCTGAAGTCGGAGACCAACAGGTAGGAAAAGAAGACGGCGAGGATGGTAAGGACGCGCGTGTTGGAGAGCAGATCGGTAAGAAATCCGGTTTTAATGAGGGTAAAGATCTCTCCTTCCATACCCACGATCATCGGGATGGAGGCGAAGAAAAGGGCATTGGCGGGTGTCGGCAACCCGATGAAGTTTGTCTCCTGGCGCAGGTCGATGTTGAACTTTGCCAGCCTGAAAGCGGAACACAGGGGGATCAGCATGGCAAACCAGGGGGCAATGTGCATCCTTTCGAGAAGATTCCCGCCGCTTGTGCAGTTCACCGAGATCATCTGGAAGACCAGGATCCCCGGGGCCACCCCGAAGGAGACCACATCCGCCAGTGAATCGAGCTGCTTCCCAAGCTCGGAGTAAGCTTTAAGCAGCCTGGCAGCCGTTCCGTCGAGATAATCAAAAACAGCGGCAATAAATATTAAAAGCCCTGCTGCGGGAAGATTACCATGAAAGATCAGAATGATGGAGGTCAGCCCGCACAGGAGATTTGCGGCTGTAAAGGCATTGGGGATATGTTGCGTTATTTTCATCTTTCGTTTTTTTTGCGCGGAACCGGGACATCAAAGGATCAGAAACCCTGATATTCAAAACAAATTTATGAAATATTACATATCACCGGGAAAGCTGAACCGGTATGCCTTTGAAATAAATCCGCTATTTTTACAACTTTCAAAATTATTCATAAGTTTATGAAAAACATTTATCTCAGATCTGCCTTCCTGGCTTTGACCCTGATCACCCTCTCCGCCGGGGTACAGGCTCAATTCAATATTTCAGCCGAAGTACGTATGAGAGGCGAATACCGTGATGGTTATCTCACCCTGCTTGACTCATCGAAAAAAGCCAGTCCCGACCTCCTCGGAAGGATCAGGCTGCTGTTTGATTATAAAAATGAAAAGATAATGACCCGTTTCTCCCTATACGATGCCTGGGTCTTCGGTCAGAATTCCTATTCCGCCGATACCATTACCAAGAATACCATTAATGTCTACGAAGCCTGGTTCAAATATAATTTCATCAAAGAGTTCGGGATTAAGGTCGGGCGAACCGAGATTTTATATGATGATGAACGGCTCTTCGGCAATTCCAACTGGAGCATGTGGGGAGCTACACACGACATCATCATCGCGCAAGCGGGGTTCGGGAAGATAGGACTTACCGGTGACCTTGGTTTCGCGGTAAATAACGTGGCCCCGGCGCCGCCCTATCTGAATTCATATAATGTGAGGAATAACTATAAATACCTCACCTATCTGTACCTCAATAAACAATTCTTCGACAAGAAATTGTCCGTCTCGGTACTCGGGATCATGGACGGATTCCAGAAGAGCAGCATCACGACCACGAAGAGTACTACGAAGTACGACACCCTTTTTGTTCATGACGCCAACGACTCCATCATCGGCACCACGATCCTGCCTGTCATCACAACGAAATCCACGACAGAGGAGTTCCCGAATACACTTTATGTAAGGGGAACCGTAGGCGCCGGCGCCACGTTGAACCTTAAAAAATGGAGCTTCTTTCTGAACGGCTATTACCAGTTCGGTCATATAAAGGACGGCCGCAAGCTGAATTCAAATTTTTACGCCGCCTATATTGCATGCCAGGTAGTGAAGCCGCTCAAACTGATGATTGGTTTTGAACACCTCAGTGGAAATAATTTCTCAGATACCACACTTTTCAAAACAACCGTAAGAGGTTTCAGCACCCTTTACGGGACCACGCATAGGGGGTATGGCTATATGGATATGTTCACAAGCCTGGTGAAAGACAACCTCAGCCCCGGTCTGAACGACCTTTACGGAAGGGCAACCGTCTCCTTCACTGAAAAGATGTCGCTGGAACTGACCTACCGGTGGTTCAGCATCCCAAATGGTTATCTCTATTCCAAATCGGCCAAACCCGGTCAGCTTCCTTATGTGGAGGTCAAAAAAAGCCTTGGATCCGAGATCGACCTGATGTACGTTTATAAACCCATCCCCAACCTGGAACTCAATGCCGCTTACTGCTTTTTCCTGCCCACCGAGACCATGGAGATCTTCGACGGACTGAAGGCCGGCACAAGCCGGTGGGCACAGTATGCCTACATCATGATCACCTGGAAGCCTAACTTCTTCTCAACGGAAAAAAAATAACCTTTGCTATGCCGGGACCCGGAAAAATAGCACTAAGCCGGTTCAGCTACGATCTGCCGCAAGAGCGCATTGCCCAGTTTCCGCTTGAGAGGCGGGACGAGTCCAGGTTGCTTGTGTACAGGAACGGGATCATTACAGGGGATCTTTTTACCCGCATTGACCACTATCTTCCCGAAGGGGCCCTGCTGGTCTTCAACGACACCAGGGTGATCCACGCACGGCTTCAATTCAAAAAACCGGGAGGCGCCGGCATCGAGATCTTCTGCCTTGAGCCACTCGATCCGCCGGATTTCCAGCTTGCCTTCAGGGCTAAGGAATTCTGCCGGTGGAAATGCCTGGTGGGGAACCTGAAACGATGGAAGGGCGGGGATCTGGTCCTTGAGAATTTATCTGACGGAAAAATAATCAATCTTACAGCAACCCGCACGGAGGATCTGGGCGACGGGTGCCATGCGATTGCTTTCACGTGGGATCCGCCGGAACTTCCTTTCTTATCGGTGTTGGAAACAATTGGCCAGGTTCCCCTCCCCCCCTATATCCACCGGCCTGCAGAGGCGGGGGATGATCAGCGTTACCAGACGATTTACGCCAAAAACAACGGGTCGGTGGCGGCGCCAACCGCAGGACTTCACTTTACCCCTGAGGTATTAAGCAGGCTGGAGGCGAAGGGATCCCTTTTTGAAAAGGTCACCCTTCATGTGGGACTGGGGACATTCCGGCCTGTGACGGTGCCTGATATTTCAGAACACATGATGCATGCTGAACAGATCATTGTGAAAAAAAAAACAATAGAAACCCTGTATAACAACCCCGAACGGCCTGTGATCGCCGTAGGCACCACGTCAGTCCGCACCCTGGAAAGTCTTTACTGGCTTGGGGTAAAGCTGACGGAAGGCAAAACCGGAACACTTGCGGAGGTTGGCCAGTGGGATCCCTACCTGACAAGCGGCAATTCCGGCATCTCACTGAAACAATCGCTTGGCCATCTGCTTGAATACCTTGAAAGAAATGACCTTGATGCATTGACCGGATCTACACGGCTGATGATCGTACCGGGATACTCCTACAAGGTTACGTCGGGGCTGATTACCAACTTCCATATGCCCCAGAGCACGCTTCTGCTGCTGGTCGCCGCCCTGATCGGGAACGACTGGGAAAAGGCTTACCGCTATGCCTTGGATCATTCATACAGGTTCCTGAGTTATGGGGATTCATGCCTTTTTTTTAAAAATATTGGCTGATAAAGAGGGGATTCCTATTCTTTGCTTATCTTTGATCCAAGAAAAATTCACGACCATGACCTTATCCATATTACTGATCTTCGGGCTGGGCACGACAGAACTCCTGCTCATCGCCTTGGTTGTTCTCCTGCTTTTCGGGGGAAGAAAGATTCCTGAATTGATGAAAGGTCTCGGGAAAGGGGTAAAAAGCTTCAAGGATGGCATCGACGGCAACGAAGAGAACGCCCAAAAAACTGAAAAAAAGGAGCCTCCGGCAGATAATACCGCGAAAAAAGAATAATTTTCCGGGTTTCCGTTTAACTTTATTTTATTCACTATCAGGTCAATAATTTCTGTTGACCTGTTTTTTTGCTATTTTTTTTGTTAAATTTATCACAGGAATGTAAATCGTATTATTTATATATTTACTTTTGTGCATATATTTAAAGCGCATAAATAACACTATAAAATGAAAAGACTTCTTATCCTCGGAGCCGGCACAGGAGGAACCATCATGGCCAATAAAATGAGGAAGGTCCTGGCCCGCGAAGAATGGGAGATCACGATTGTTGATCAACACAAGACCCATTATTACCAGCCTGGTTTTCTCTTCATCCCGTTCGGGATGTACACACGCCAGGATGTTGTGAAACCAAAAACAGGATTCATCCCGATGGGGGTGAACGTGATCTTCCAGGAGGTCGACCGGATCGACGGAGCCAGCAATCATGTTCTTCTGAAAGACGGTGTATCCCTGAAATATGACTTCCTGATTGTTGCTACGGGAACCCGCATTGTTCCGGATGAGACCCCGGGCCTCACGGGATCACTCTGGCACAAGAGCATTTTCGACTTCTACACCATTGACGGGGCCACTGCCCTTGCCGACTTCTTCAAGACCTGGCAGGGTGGTGAACTGGTGCTCAACATCGCCGACATGCCCATTAAATGCCCCGTGGCACCACTCGAATTTGTCATGTTTGCCGATGCATTCTTCGTTGAGCGAGGCCTCCGCAGCAAAGTCAACATCACCTATGTCACGCCTCTTTCCGGGGCATTCACCAAACCGAGAGCCTCGAAGGTGCTTGGAGGTCTGCTCGAGGAGAAAAACATCAGGATCATTCCCGATTTCTATCTCGAGCGGGTCGATAATGAAAAAAAGGTGCTTGTCTCCTATGATGAACGGGAGATCCCCTTCGACTGCCTGATTACCGTTCCGGTGCATAAAGGCGACGCGATGGTAAAGAGAAGCGGCATCGGGGATGAGATGGACTTTGTGAAAGCGGATAAACATACCCTGCAGAGCAATGGTTTCCCGAATATTTTTGTGATCGGGGATGCAGGGAACTTCCCGACCTCCAAGGCCGGTTCGGTTGTTCATTTCCAGGCTGATGTACTGACTGAGAATCTGCTCTGCGCCATGGAGAAAAGACCCTTTACCGAATCGTTCGACGGTCACTCGAATTGTTACATCGAGACCGGTTTCGGAAAAGGAGCCCTGATCGATTTCAATTATGATACCGAACCCCTTCCGGGATCATTTCCCTTCCCCGGTATCGGTCCTTTCGGACTTCTGAAGGAGAGCCGCATGAACCATTATGGCAAGCTGATGTTCCGCTGGATCTACTGGCATATTCTCCTCAAAGGAAAAGAGATGCCGATCGATTCTAAAATGACCATGGCCGGAAAGAAGATCTGAGTTATGAAAGAGCAAGATTTACAAGAACAGATGGACCGGCTGAACCAGAAGCTGGACCTGATCCTCGAGAGTGTTGAGCAGCAGAAGCGGAATCGCGAGGAGTTTGATGACCTGATGGCCGATGCCAGCATCGTGGCCAAGGATGCTTTCACCCAGACCGTGACCCTGCTTGATAAATCGCAGGTTGAGCTCGACCACTGCGGTCTCTCCTGCCTCATGGTCAAAGTCCTTCAGAACCTCGGCACCTTTTATGAAATGCTGGAGATGATGGAGAGTGCAAGGGATTTCATGAAGGATGTAACCCCGATCCTGCACCAGGTTGGGCTGGACGCAGTCAACAAGATGAATGAGCTTGACCAGAAGGGTTATTTCGAATATGCCGGTCAGCTTATGAAGTTCATGGATAAGTTCATCCAGACCTTTACCGTACAGGATCTCCGACGAATGCAGGACAACCTCGACAACATGGCAGGGATCGTCAGAAACCTCACACAGCCGGAACTTATCGCCAGCCTGAACAAGGCCACCAAAGCGATATCCGAAGTAAAGATGGATGAGAAACTCGATGACGTTTCCCTATGGAAAATCCTCATGAAAATGAGATCGCCTGAAGTGCGCAAATCACTCTCCTACTCCCTCAGATTACTCGAAACAATTAATAAATCATAAATCTAAAATCTAAAATCAAAAATTGAAAAGTATGTCACAGAAAATCATTGCAGGAGTCACTGTTGATGTAAATGAAGAGGGATATTTTACCAATCCTTCCCAGTGGACCAAAGAGATCGCCCTGGAGATCGGTAAGGAAGAGGGCGTTCAGCTTACCGACAAACATTTTGAAGTTCTCAATTTCATCCGCGACCGTCACACCAAAGGCGAGATGCTCACCATCCGTTCGGTCGGCAATTCAGGTATTATCGATATCAAAGGGTTTTACGGACTTTTCCCGGGAGCGCCCATGAAAAAAGCCGCAAAAATCGCAGGTATTCCAAAACCGGCCTCCTGTGTTTAATCAATCATTTTAGCTGAGAAAAAATTATGCAGAAAGAAGAACATCCCTTGAAAAAAGTTTGCATTATCTGTGCAAAAGGGACCATTGAAGATGTGTATGCCTCCCTCGTCATGGGAAATGGCGCCGTGATGGAAGGCATCGAGACCAGGATATTTTTTACCTTTTTCGGGCTGGATGCCATCACGAAAAAGACCATGAACAGTTTGAAGACCGGTACCGTCGGCAACCCTGCCATGCGGATGCCGGGGGGGCTACCCTTCCCCACCCTGCTGGGAGTGATCCCGGGCGTTGAGGCCGGGGTATCGGCCATGATGCGGAGCCAGATGGATAAGCTGGACATCCCTCCTGTTAAAGAGTTTCTTGAGATGATCGAAGCCGGCGGCGGAGAGATATACGCCTGCAAGCTGGCCATGGATATGTTCAAACTCAAAAAAGAGGATCTGTGGGATGGCGTTAAGGACGTCCTGACGGTTGGCCAGTTCTATGAAATGTGCGGCGGACTGCAGACGCAGATCATCTTTACTTAAGTACGAAGCCAGAAGGCAGAAGTTAGAAGGCAAGTAAGAAGTTTGATTGACGAAGTAGGTTCTAACAGATACCTCTAACTTCAGAATTCGTATTTGCCTTCTGACTTCTGATATCCGACTTTCGATTATTTTTTAATAACTGTTACCTTTGTTCCTCATCAGAACAGAGGTTATAAACGATTTCCGGGTGACGGAAAATATCGAAAAGAAAAAAGCCAAACTGAAGAAAAAATGAGCAACCCGGAAGGTCCTCCGGTCAATTTGATCCCCATTCTGTCGTAAGATTCATTTTTAGAGAAAATTTCAAATTTTTTTGCAATTATTTGCATTTAACCCGATAATTATGTAATTTTGTAGTTTAACGGTTATCAATTTATCGGCTTTATGATCAGGCGTCAGATTATTCGTCAGCTCAGAGACCACCTGAGCAAGAAAGAAATTACAATTATTTGTGGCCCCAGGCAGGTCGGAAAAACGACCCTGATGAATATTTTAATTTATGAACTGCAGCATACTGGGGAACCCGTCTTATCCCTCAGTTATGATATTGAATCAGATCAGCCTTTCCTGAGGACCCAGGAGGCTTTGCTTGGCAAAATAAAACTTGAATTCGGTAATCGCAAAGGTTACGTATTCATCGATGAGATCCAGAGAAAAGAAAATGCAGGTCTTTTCCTGAAGGGGCTGTACGATATGCAACTGCCCTGTAAGTTTGTGGTTACGGGTTCGGGAAGCCTGGAACTGAAAGAAAAGATCGCTGAATCGCTGGCAGGGAGGAAACGCATCTTCGAACTGGCTCCACTGAGTTTTACCGAATTCCTTGATTACCGGACAGGGTATAAATATCCGGGGATCCAGCCTGCGGCCAGTGAGCTGGCTTTTCCGGAATTGATGGGTCTTTTTCATGAATACCTCAATTTCGGCGGCTATCCCCGTGTTGTAACTGAGCCGACGGCACGTGAAAAAAGGCAGGTGATCAACGAAATCTACCAGTCGTACCTTGACCGGGACATACGCATGTTTTTATCCGGCGACCGCCCGGAATCATACGGGAGGCTGCTGAAACTTCTCGCTGCCCACTCGGGCCAGATGCTTAATCTGAACAACCTGGCCAATGACGTGCAACTGTCGGTCCCTACAATCAGAAAATATCTGTGGTATGCCGAAAAGACCTTTTTCATCAGACTGGTTTCACCTTACATAAACAACGCTACCAAAGAGATCACAAAGTCGCCCGTTGTCTATTTTTATGACCACGGAATGCGGAACCTTGCGCTCTCATGTTTCGGCAATGTGCAAAATTCACACGAACAGGGATTCGTATTCCAGAACATCGTCGGAAATCTGCTTCTTCAGGAACTGGGACTTTCACAGTATGCGGTGAAATTCTGGAGAACCACCGACAAGGCGGAAGTGGATTTTGTCATTGACCGCGGGACCGATCCGATCGCCGTCGAAGTAAAACTCACTGCGCTGAAAAAGCCCCAGATCACACGCTCTCTCCGAAGCTTCATCGAGAAGTACCATCCTTCTGATGCCTGGGTGGTAAATCTGTCACTGGATGACACGCTGATCCTCGGGAAAACCAAAATCTCCTTTATGCCGTTTTTCAAATTGCAGGGTGTCGTACAAAATCTTTTCGATTCGATCGACACGGACTTTCAGGTCAGCGAAAGGAAGTTTGTGTACAGGTTCAGACGGAAATAAATTATCTTTATATATCCTAAAAAAGCAACTCCGATTCCTAAAACTATGAAAAAAAATCTCTCTTTTCCGGTTATGGTTTTTATCCTGATCCTGATGGGGAATATCGATCTCCGGGCACAGGTGAACCCCTATTTGCAGACCCCTACACCAACTTCGGAGTATATCAGCTGGCATTCAAACGACACGGCTTTCACAAAGGTCCGCTACGGACTTTCAGGCACATCGCTCACCGAGGTGCAGGCCGGTTCCTTCCAGAACATCAGCGGCAAGCGATGGCATACGGTGCAACTTACCGGTCTTGCCCCCGATACAAGGTATTATTACCGGTGTATAAGCGGCAATGACTCCTCGGCTGTCTATCCCTTCCGCAGCCAACCCCTTCCGGGCTCTCCTGGACGACATATTAGGTTTGTTATTTTTGGCGATTCAAGGTACAATGATACCATCCCGTCGATCTTAGGACAACTTTGCCAGAATGTGCAGCAAACATTGCAGTCAAAATTCGGAGATGGATGGGTTGATTCGGTGAACCTGGTCATGCATACGGGAGATATCGTCTGGAATGGTAAGGAGATCGATCGTTTCCAGACCGAGTATTTTTCGCTGATCGCCAATCTCTCCTGCTCCCTGCCCTTCATGGTAGCCATCGGGAACCATGAACACGAATCGGCAAACTATTTTGACTACATGAAGTACGAGGATTTCACCGATTCTGTGGTTGCGAAAACGGCATACAGGGAAAGGTTCTATTCATTCGATGTTGCGGGATGCAGATTTGTGGTCCTGAACAGCAATGACAAAATAATCGGCGCCCCGATACAGAAAACCTGGCTGAATAAGATCCTGACGGAATCCGATGCGGATACCGCGACCAATCTTGTTTTCACCTTCGCTCATCACCCCTGGCATACGGAGATCTGGACCGAAGGCAACAGGGATTCTGTTGATATCGCGTTTTACCGGGAGTTCGTGAAGTATTATAAAATGGTTCAGTATTCCTATGGTCATGCCCACGATTTTGAAATTGGGGCCATCGTGGATACCAATTCCCAGAACACCGTCATGCACGATTTCCGTATTGTTCTTGCCGGAGGAGGCGGAGCAGAGCTCACGAGATTTTTCTCCGGTTCTCATGATTACCCGGAGATCCAGGAGACCGTCGATGATTACAACTATGTTTTCATGGATATCAATGTTGATGATCAATCCTACATTGCCGAAGCATATACGATGGGGAAACCCGAGCACCCCCTTCACCAGGTACTCGACACCTGGCATTTCAGGATGAACCAGCCATCCCCACTGAAACCGATCGCAAATCCCGTTCCTTCTACAAAACCGGTGGTCCTTTCGGCCTCCGTGATGAGCGGTGCGGATTCCTGCATGTCATCTTGGTTTGAGGTTACGGAGGAGCTGGGGAACTATACAAACCCGGTACTTAGCGTAATCCGCGACAGGGAGGATATTTTTGAAAATACCGGTTCCCCAAACTTTTTCCCCATCAATAAAAATGCCGGGATTGACCTGACATCACTGGAAGTGCCCGACAGTTTACTTTCAAATGGCAAAACCTTTGGTTTCAGGGTAAGGTACAGGGATGATAACCTGAAGTGGAGCCCGTGGTCTGATAAGGTTTTCTTTCATAATGCCGGCATCAAGGAACCGGGCTTTTCATCATGGGACTTCAACCTGTCGCAAAACTCCCCTAACCCCTTTAGTCGTTCGACCGTTATCAGCTTCCAAATGAAATCAAGAGCTCATGTAACGATAAAAATTCTCGATCCGGTCGGAAAAGAGCTTCTAACCCTTGTGGATGGGGAGAAACAGGCAGGCGATCATTCGGTGCAATTTTCCGCCGACCCCGGCAATTATCCTCCAGGGATCTATCTCGTACAAATGAAGTGCAACGGTCAGGTCCAGACCAGGAAAATGGTTATCAATAAATGAAGTTAGAGGTACGAAGAGAGAACCGGAAGTTCGAAGTAGGAAGAGTGAACCGGAACCATATCGGGTTTTATCCTAAAACAACTGCCATTGAAGTATTCAAAAGTGAGCTGACATCCTATCATACATCCAAAGGGACGATTCAATTTCCCATTGGCAAGCCGCTTCCACTGAAGCTGATCGAGAAAATCGTCAGGTTCAGGTTGGTAGAAAACATTGAAAAGAAGAAAAACCAAAAGCAGAAAAAAATGAGCAACCCGGTGAAGGCCGAAAAGGTCGTGGCAGCCTTCATGAATATGAGGAAACTGGATATTTCCACCCTGCTGAAGGCGGTAGGTTAACAGATACTTTTTGTACCTTCGTATCATGGATGAGAAGAAAAAGCCTGTTTTCAACAAACGCATTTTCTGGGATGTGAATTTCGAAGCGCTCGATTATGATCTCCGGGCCAATTTTGTGATCGAGCGTGTGTTCGAGCGGGGCGATGTGGAGGATATACGGCAATGCCGCCGGTATTACGGCGACGAAAAAGTGACCGAAGCGTTGCTGAAGGCAAAGTACCTTCCGTTGCATACCATTCATTTCGCCAGTGCAATTATTGATAAACCAATGAGTGAATTCAGATGTTACATATTGAGACAGTTGAACCCGGGACTATTTCCTTACTGAAGCGGTTAATGGAATTGCCCTCACTGAAACAGTTTTCACTGGTTGGAGGGACTGCCCTGGCTCTTCGTTACGGACACCGAAGTTCCGTGGATCTTGATTTATTCTATCATGAAAAATTTGATCAACCTCAAATTGTCAAACATCTTCAATCAGAATTCGGTGATCATTTTGAATATAAGCAGCAACATACCCAATTTGGAATTTTTTGTTTTATAAATGAGGTAAAGGTCGATTTTGTACATTTTCCTCATCTTCCGATCAGACCTATTGAATCCATTGATAAGATCAGGTGTTATAGTCTTGAAGATATTGCCGCAATGAAAATCCAGGCGATATTAGGCAGAGCCAAGAAAAAGGATTTCTTTGATTTGTACGAATTATTATTTCATTTCTCGTTACAGCAGGTCATAGACTGGCACAAAGAAAAATATCCAAGCCAGATGCTTGCAATCAGCATACCTCATGCAATTACCTATTTCGCAGATGCGGAAGCGACCGAAACTCCCGTCAGTTTTAAAAATCAGACCTGGGAAGGAGTCAAGAAGGAGATCTCGAAAGCTGTGAGGGATTTCCTGAGTTAAAGCCAGAAGCCAGAAGTCAGAAGTCAGAACTGGAAGGTAGAAGTTGGAAGGATGAAGTTTTTTGTGAAATGGCCAAAACTGTTGATCCTGAACGTATAAGTACCCGGACAGTTTGGGTATGAACACGCTTGTACAGAGACTTGTTAACGACTACCTTTATTGATTAATGAAAAAATATTCTATTATGAAAAAAGTATTTACATTGTCCGTCATCGGAGTATTGATTCCACTGATGTTTCTCTCGTTCAGTCCCGACAGACCTTCCAACCCCGAAACCGACCAGTACCTCGTGATCGCCTGGAATGATCTTGGAATGCACTGCGCGAACCAGGATTTTTCGAACATGTCGATCCTGCCGCCATACAATAATCACAAGGCCCATGTGATCCTTAAGGGAAGCACTTCCGCAATGCCGACGGTAATGCCCCACTCCAGCGGGATTTATGTCACCTACGAGATCCCGGGAAATACTTACTCCGTCGGGAAAACCAATTTCTGGGATTATTGCCAGCATCTGTTCGGAGTTACCCTGCCTCCGAACATCGGGCTCACCGGTTTCGGACTTACCGGTACCATGCTGAATGCGGATACCGTCAATTACCATCATGTGGAAGGGATCCCTATTACTGCATTTCCTGACGCAACGCCAACTACCGAGGCTCCTTTTCAGCTGACCATGATCAAAGCCTTTTCTTCAACAGGAACCGAACTGGCTCATACTCAAAGTGTGATTCCCATTTCGCATGAAATTAATTGTGTAAGCAGTGGTTGTCACAGCAGCGAACTGGCTATTCTGCAGGCCCATGAAGACGTTCCGGGATTCGATATTGCAAACAAACCGATCCTCTGTGCCAATTGTCATTCCGATAATGCCCTTGGAATGTCGGGTCAACCCGGTGTTCCTCCATTCTCACAGGCTGTGCACCAGAAGCACGGCGAGTTCATCAGTTCGGGGACTACGGCCGACTGTTACAAATGTCATCCGGGACCCAATACCCAATGCTGGCGCGACATCATGCATACAAAAGGTCAGCAGGGAGGAGCGGTAAGCAAGTGCCAGGATTGCCATGGTAGTGTCAGCAATGTCGGGAACACCATTGAAAACGGACGCAATCCCTGGCTGCAGGAACCATCCTGCGGGGCAGCGAATTGTCATGGTTCAAATTATGCCGAAGAGCCGGGAAAACTTTTCCGGCAATCGAAAGGACACGGAGGCCTGTTCTGCAGCACTTGTCATAGTTCACCTCACGCAATTCTGCCATCGGAAAGAGCCGAAGATAATGTTCAGAACATAGCCCTTCAGGGGTTTGAAGGGACATTGAAAACCTGTTCCGTTTGTCACGGGTACACACCTGCTTCCCCGGGTCCCCATGGTTACAATCCTTTGGGTATCCAGCCGGTTTCAGGAAATATTCCCGAAGATGACAGGCTCATGCAAAACTACCCGAATCCATGCAGTTTCATGACCAACATCCCTTACCATATCAGCACGACAGGCAGGGTGACGATCGAGATCCTGGATCTGAACGGGAAAAAGGTCGCTACCCTGGTTGATGATCTTCTTCAGCCCGGCGAGTATAAGGCAGAGTTTTATACTTCAAAGGTAGCTCCCGGCACCTACATCTGTAATCTGAATGCCGGTGGTAAAAGCAATGCCATCCGTATTCTTGTTTCAAAATAATTTTAAATCGCTTAATTATCACTAATTCGATTTTTTGTTTTACCTTTGCGGCATCAAAAAACATGTCGTATGGAAATCACTTTTATTATCCTTGGAGCCCTTGTGGTCCTGGTGGCGTTCCTTGTCATAAGCGCAAGGAAGAAGATGAAAAGCCTGAAAAGCGTCAAAGCAAGTGACAAGATCGTGACCCTGACCGATCAGAACTTTTCCTCGAAAATCAAGTCCGGGGCTGTATTGGTCGATTTCTGGGCAGAATGGTGCATGCCCTGCAAGATGCAGATCCCGGTACTGAATGAAGTTGCCGAGGAGGTAAACGGGAAAGTGACCATCGCCAAGCTCAATATCGATGATCAGAAAAAAACGGCCGCCACATTCAAGGTGCGAAGCATCCCAACGATGATCCTTTTCAGACACGGAAAAGAGATCCACCGGTTTGTCGGGGTTAAATCCAGGGATTACCTGTTGAAAGAGCTCGACCGGATAACAAACAATGCAGACAATGTCGAAGCGAAGCGGAGACCACGCCCTGGCGTGGCAAACAATTTTAGAACGTAGAACTAATTTCCTGGAAAGCTTCGTACTTCTAACTTTGTACTTCCGTTCTACCTTCGTACTTCTGGCTTCTGACTTACCTTCGGTATCGTGAAATAAAAACTGCTCCCCTTTCCCAACTGACTCTCTGCCCAGATCATTCCGCCGTGCTTTTCAGCAAACTCTTTGCAAAGTAACAATCCGAGCCCGGTCCCCTTTTCGTTCTGTGTTCCTTCCGTTGAGTGACTTTTATCAATACGAAAAAGCCCTTCCAGGTCAGTGGCACTGATACCCACTCCGTTGTCGGTTACAGATACCGTAACTCCTTTTCCATCCTCCTTCACTGAAATCCTGATCTCTCCTCCTGGTTTTGTGAATTTTATGGCATTGGTGACCAGGTTCCTGAGGATAGTATTGACCATGGCTTTGTCGGCCATCACCGGAAGAACCGGGAAAATATCTGTCAACAGGGTTATCGATTTCTGACGGGCTGAGGGGCTTAGTAGTTTCACGACATCAGAAATAAGGCCGGTCAAATCCAGCATTTCAGGGCTGAACACGATCCTGCCGGTCTGGGAAGCAGACCACTCCAGTAGATTTACCAGGAGGTCGTACGTATTCTTCGAAGCGTGCTGTATGAACCCTGCAATTTTTTCAATAGCCTCATAATCTTTGGACCTGACCTGCTTTCCAAGCACATCGCTGAAACCGATGAGTGTATTGAAGGGATTCTTCAGGTCATGAGCAATGATGGAGAAAAACTTGTCCTTCTGGGCACTCATGAGTTCCAGTTGTTCATTTCTTGTTTTAATCTCACTTTCGATCTCCTTGTAGTGGGTCACATCGATTATGATCACCGCAAACTGTCCCGGCCGGGTCTGGTATGCGACCACGCTGAAATACTTTCCCAGTTCGCTGGCAAAGTTCTCAAAATATTCCGGTTCACCGGTCATGGCGACCTTCCCATACCTTTGGATCCAGGATTTCTCGGTACGGGGCATCACCTCCAATACCCTTTTTCCAAGCACCTGTTCTCTACTGAGCCCCGTTATTTTCTCAAAGCTCTGATTCATATCCAGGAACCGGTAATCGACCACCTCACCTTTGTCATTACAGATGACCTCATGCACTGCCACGCCTTGCTGCATCTGGGTTATCAGGGACTTGAATTTTTCCTCACTTTGCCGGATCAGTTCCTCTGCTTCCCGGCGCTGCCTGAACTGCACCGACAGGCTTTTCCGTGTGAAAAGGATTCCGATTAAACCGATGAACCATATTCCGGCATAGGAGGGGATCATGATACCCATCTGCCGGCTGATGCTCTGGTTTACCGGTTCCATAGGCACAGATATGCTAATCCCCCCTCGGATGTCGCCGACCCTATATCCCTGTCGGGCGTGGCATTTCAGGCAACCCTCCTCGGTCTTCATGGGGCACATCAGCCTGAAAAACACCTCCCCGTCGATTGTATCGAGTGAGGAGACCTCATTGATTCCGGTTTTGAACTGGTCGAGTGCCATCGCTTCCCAATCATCCGGCGCATTCTGGGGCCTTAAAGGATTGAGACTGGTGATGTGGCCCCTCAGACCGTACTGGCTTTTGCCAAGCTCATGGACCTGGCGCGTCATATAGGCCGGGTTGATCAGGGTCAGTTTCTTCCCGGTGGTGGTAGTTATATCCCTCTCGGGAAGATCAGAAAGATATGGGTTTGGCGGTGTCTGTTCGGTAACAGGGGCGTAAACACCTCCGTGCATGCTGGCCCATCTGCGATAAACAAGGTCGCGGTTATAAGTATCCCGTGCACTGCGGATGAGATTCTCCCTTGATTCGATCGAAGCCTGGCGGTAACTGAGATAACCGATAACTGCGATGAGGAGAGTCCAGGAAAATAAAAACAGTAAGAAGATCAAGGTCAGGTTTACCCGTGCCATGAATCCTGTAAAGACTGCAGTGAAGGATCTATTTCCCATGGTTTCTCTACTTTTTACTTTTTACCTTGATATAATCTCCGTCGCTGAACCAGGTGCTGTAGCTTTCCCATACCCAGCCGGGAGTGGATGGGACCACTGTCCAGAAGATATAGTTGGCAGCAGCCAGATCGCCGGCTTCATTCAGGGCGCGGGAGATCCCCATGTAGTTGTATGAGGCACATACCGAAGACAAGACTGATTGGATAGCCGTTGCATCATAACGTTGAACGATGTCGTAGCATTGTCCGTAAATCATCACCGCATCGTAGGCCGAAAGGGCATAGGCATCAGGATCCTTTCCTGTAACAACTTTGATCCTGCCGGCGATCTTGCGGGCCGTAGACGGCATCGAATCAGCCGTACCGATCGCCATGATGGGCGCCAGGAACCTAACATTAAAAGCAAACTGTGCGGCATCGATATTTTCCGTGACCGAGGATTTCTGTACATTGGCGTCGCACCCGTACCATTTCACCGAAGCAAGATCAGGGATCGCCGTGGCAGCCTGCAGAAATCCGCCGGCCTCCTGGTAGGAGATCAGGATAACCCCGACCTTATCTGCCCCGTATACTGCAATGGCATTGCCGATATCACCGGCTGCCTGGGCGATCAGTGCATTGTAATCGGTGGCATCGGGAGTATAACCAACACCCATATAGACTTTCCCGCCCATCGCTTCGAAACGTTCCTTAACGGTATTATAGAGCCCCATGCCATAGGTGTCCTTCCTCAAGATGGGGATGAGGGCTTTAAGGCTGTCGGCGGCCATCATTCGGATCAGCGCGCGTCCCTGAACAAAGTCGTCGGTGATGAGCCGGAAAATGTAATCACCCGGAATTGCCAGTGCGGGTGAGGAGCTGAAACAGGTAAGGGCAAGCATCCGGTTCGCATCGATAAAATTCCGGATGGCATTGAGCTCGGTACTGTTGCCTGGTCCGCCTACCAGCAAACGGATCCCCTGTCCGTACATCTCCTGCGCACGGATCAGCGTATTGATGGTATCCATGTGGGTGTCGGCGTAAGTGCAGGCAAACCTTACCGGTGAATTTACGGAGGCATAGCGTTCATTGAGGTCGCTTATGGCAAGTTCGATTGCAGCCTGACCCGCCAGCCCCTCCTCAGAATAGTCGCCGGTGAGATCCAGGATAGCGCCGAGTTTCACCTCTTTCAACCCGGGATAGGGCCCGGGACGGGGTTCATGCTTCCTGCACGAAACAGAAAGTACAATTATGGTGGCAAGAAAAATAATTGACCTGAAAATAAGGTTGGTCTTCATTGTAAAATAAGTTAGAAGCCAGAAGTCCGAAGTTAGAACAAAAATTCGAATTTAGAAGTTAGAAATATGATATTGTGACAAATTTATCTGTGTTGTTAAAGTTATTGAATTATTTTTTACATTTAACATGCTCAATATCAGAAAGAAAGTGTTAGGGTGGAAATTGAAAGCGCCGGCTTGAATATCAGCAGGATGGTTGAGTAATGCTTGTGTTTGGTTAGGTTTACGTTTACGTTGAATTACCGAAAGTTTTCTGAAACTTATGTAGTGTAACCGCATATAAAAATAAAAAATACCGGGATTATGGAACAAGCATCTCGCTTTATTACCACATTCAAACGCACCGGGATACTTTTGATATTGGCAATCACATCCGGTATTGCCTTCTCTCAGGAATTTATCTCTCCGGTCTTTACCTTTGACACGAAGCCGCCGGTTGTGACATTGCTCAGTCCCAATGGCGGAGAGAGTTTTCCTTCGTCCGAACCCATCGCAGTTACCTGGAGCGCGGTGGATGAACAGATGGGTGCAAATCCTGTTTCCATCGCAGTGAGTACCGCTCAAAACGGCACTTTTCAAACCCTGGTTCAGAACCTGGTGAACACAGGAAACCAGGGAGTGCAACCTCCACTGACATCAACGCAATATGGGCTTTTTAAGGTGAGCGTGAAAGATCTGTTCGGTAACATCGGCCATGATGAGTCCGATAACTATTTTACCCTTACCAATGGAGGCATTCAGGTCACATTTCAAATCAACAACATCCACAATGCACAGGGATTAAACGGTGCAATGGTTCTGGTTCAATCGAGCAATGCAACCTATCTTGCTTTACCCACCCAAATCCCCGGTCAATATATCTTAGGAATCCCACCCGGATACGGGTACACCCTGCAGATATCTGTCAGCGGATTTTTTTCTAAAACCGTTCAAAATCTTACTTTTAATACCAATGAGACCTATTCTCTGACTTATCAGCTGGAACCAACTTCATTATTCAGCGATTACCAGGTTGTTCCGGTAGCCCTTGCTCCCAATCCTCCGATTCTCGAGATCCCTGAAGGCGGAATCGGGTACGCATGGTTTGTTGCCGAAGGGCTGGAGGGAAGATGGTTTCCTGTTCCCGAACTCGATTTGATCGCAGAGGATGAACAGGGCAATGAGATCCCTTGTTCCACAAATATTTTATCCTATAATTTTTTATCCTCGATATACCATATGGAAAATGCGGGTGTATTTTCAGTAAAAATACCGGCAAACATCATTGGGAACGGGAATCCGGGTGATCAGGAGATCATTACCGTGACGAAGGCAAATGGAGAACCCCTTGGGTTATTCCATCAGCAGAGCATCGTGGTGAAGGTGATCCCCTTTACCTATTCGAGCAGCTGGGGATACCGGATTTACGGAAAATTCGGGGCCGGGGCCACAACCGGGTTTGCCACGGCGACCGGTTTCATAGGAGGGGGTTCGGGCGCTGCAATGAAGATCAGTTTATCGGGATTATCTTCAAACCCAACCTGGTCGGCATTTGAGATCTCCCGCCGAAAAGACATTTTCGTCGGAGTAGATTTTGAACTGGGACCGCCGGATATCATACCTTTTGTTGATGTTGGTTACAAGAATGAATTAAAGGCCAGTTTCCCATACCAGAATGATTTTTCTTTTGACATGAACAAACTGGAGGGTCTTGAATCGCTCCTTGCATTCTATCTGTTTTATGAACCGGGAATTCTTTTTGCAGGGAAAACACTTTATGGAGGCATCATGGGACCTGCCTTTTTATCCTGGGCAGTGGAAGCCCTGGTCAGGAATTCTGCAGAAAACGGGTTGGGAATTTCACGTTATGCTGATGAAGCAGGTCTGGACCTAAGCAATACAAGGGAATTAGGCGTTTCGATCGGTCCTGATTCGCCGAATTCTTTTGGTTTAACATTTGGTCCCAGTCTTGGGGTTAATGCGCATGCCGGAGGTTCTGTTAGAAAAACCACAGATAATGTAACCGAGACCCGGGCATACCTTTCAGGCGAGTACGATTTTAACATCAATCTCGGACCAAAATGGATCGGTGAAAATAGCTCTTCAGGTAAATTTCTTTATCCTTTCCGCTTTCGAAATGTTTCAATACCATCAAACCTGGGCGTTGAATTTGAAGGAAAATACACCTCGTCAAATGGTTTGTTTCAATCATTTAAATTAACAGCAGGGATTGAAAGCAATGCATCGTGGTTAAATTTTTATAACCTGACTGGTCAAAAACAAAAATATAAAGCATGGCTGGATATTGATAATCAATATGTTAAAGACCTTTTTTTCAATTGTTCCCATCTGCCTTCAAAAATAGCCAATATAGGAAAAGCCGGGGTTGAAATTGAATCACACAGCAATACCTTCGAACAGGCCGTCATCTCTTTTTTATCGACTGTGTACGACGAACAAAGCCATGATAAACCAGCCAAGCTGAAGTATGGGTTGGATGCAGAGTCCAATTCTGTATTTAATCTCGACCTCGACCTGGAAATTCCTGTCCCGCTCTGTTGGCCTGTCGTGATCAAAGTAGGAGGCGGCATAGAGACAAATCATACAGTTGAGTATTCGCTCGCGAATGGTTATTGGGTAAAAGCTTTACCATATCTTCAAACCGAGATGCCCAACCCTCCCGGCCCTGCTCAATCTTTTGCCACAGTAATGGATATTCTCTGGCAAAAAGTTATTTCAGGTCACCCCCTGATTGAGTTGCAAAGTGTTATCTCATCTCATTTACGAAATAAATGGATTAAATTTTGGCATTTGAAAAGTGTCACTCAGAATGTTCTGTTGAATGATGAGGGATCTTATCTTCAGATAAATTTCCAATCCATCCCTTCAGCTTTGGATTCACTCGCCAGCAGACACTGGAAATGGGATAAAAATCCTCCAGTCACAAAAGCACTGACACAGGAAAAGCAGAAGGTTATTTCAAAATACATCAAAGCCCTTAAAAAACTCAGGGAGGTAGCATCCGGCCTTGAAACCGGGATCGGGGGCTACTTTAAATTTGAGCCTGAAGGTTATGTTTTCGGCGACAGCACCCTCATATCCATCAAGTATCCCGACAGCGTTGTTACCAATATCGACGAAAACAAACTTGCCATCTTCCGGGAAGACACCCTTGGCATATGGCACTACATTCCGTCGTTCACCAATCCCGATTCAAACAGGGTCTCTGCCTATATCCGGGATTTTACCACCTATACTGTTGCCCCGATCCTTGCAACCGGCGAATATGGTCTAAACCCCTCGGCCGACAGTATCCCGTCCAACGGCATCTCCACGGTGACCCTTACTTCCGGTCTCATGTACAACGCCGACAGCACCCTGCTTGCCGATGGCCTGCCCTTTACGGTCAGCTCTTCCCGGGGAACCATCCTTTCCCCGGATGCTGATCCATCGTTAGCAGGCATCCAGGTTTTGACCCAGGGCAGTACAATTCAATTCCAGCTTAGGTCTGATACCATCGCCAATTCGATAAGTGTGATGGCCCTTTCCGTATCCGGATATGCAAGATGCCAGGCAGAGGTTAAACTGTTTGACGAAATACCCCCTGCCGCCCCGGTGATCACCAGCGCCATTGCCCTGGACAACACGGTCATTTTGAAATGGGATACGGTAGCTAATATCGATCTTGCCGGATATAAGATATACTTTGACAAGGATTCGCCGTCGCCGCCTTATAACGGGAGTGCCAGCGTTTGGGGAAATCCGAGCCCGGTCAACGTTGGTTTGACCAACACCTATAAATTATCAGGACTGGGTAACGACAGCACTTTCTATATTGCCATGACAGCCTTCGATATCTCGGGAAATGAGAGTGGCTATTCCAATGCAGTCACCATTTTTGTAACCCCTCCTCCCTCGCAGCTGGAGGTCGCCAGTGATACCATTGTTAACGGCGCTTCCAATTGTTACAATGCCACCGACTCCATCATCGTGGCAGGCAGTGGCGCTAAATTTATTGTCAACAGCGGGGGCAGCGCCAACCTGGTTGCCGGACAAAGTGTTATTTTACTCCCGGGAACAAAGGTGCTGGCGGGAGGGTATCTGCACGGGTACATCACCAGCAATGACCAGTACTGCAATCTCATCGACACCAACATAACCGTAAATCCTTCCAAAGGGATTGCCCTTATTGACATTCCTGTTTTTACGGAAGATGGCCCCTTTTTCAGGGTCTATCCCAATCCGACAAGCGGCAAGCTGATGATCTCGTTCAAACAGGATCCGGAATTTTCAAAGGCAACCGTGTATATTTACAACATGCTGGGAAGTAATGTTCTGACTGATGAACTCACGGTTGACCAAAGCGGTGAATTATCGCTTCAGAATGTCCCGGCAGGGATTTACATCATAAAGGTTATCATTGGCAACCAGGTTGGAACAGCAAAGATCATCAGGCAATGAAAAAACAGATCATCATACTCATTTCACTCCTCACTCTTCACTCTTCACTGTTTTCGCAAACCGCCACCATTACCAACATAATGGTTTCTCAGAAAACTGATGGCAGCGGGATGATAGATATCTACTATGACCTCTCAGCTCCGGAAAGCAGTTATTTAATAAGTCTGGAGGTGAGTTTTGACAATGGGAGCTCTTTCTCGTCTGTATCCTCAAATTTTATTTCAGGAAATACCGGGGTTGCTCCCGGAACGAACCGGCACCTGGTGTGGGACGGGAAAGGAAGCCATAATAACACGTACAGTCCTCAGACTAAAGTCAAACTCATTGCAAACGTCACCGGGGCATGCGGACAACCTATCACCGATCCCAGGGATGGGAAAACATACAACACAGTCCAGATCGGTACTCAATGCTGGATGGCCCAAAATATGAATATTGGAACGATAGTTGATATCCCTATAAAACAATCCAATAACGACATCATTGAGAAATATTGTTACGGCGACATTGAGGCGAATTGTGATATCTACGGAGGATTATATATATGGGATGAAATGATGCAATATACCACTACCCCTGCTGCGCAGGGGATTTGTCCCCCGGGGTGGCATGTTCCGACAGGTGCAGAGTGGTGTACCGTGATGGAGTATTTAGATCCGACTGTCGATTGTCCTTTAAATGGTTCACTCGGAACCGACGTAGGCGGCAAGATGAAATCCACTGGCACTTCAGGGGATGGAGCAGGTTTGTGGTGTTCGCCCAATGCAGGGGCGAACAATGAAAGTGGCTTCACCGCTTTGCCGGGAGGTGTTCGTTTCGACTCTCCTGTTACATTCGCCGGCAATGGTTATATCGGATACTGGTGGAGTTCAACGGGGGAAAATGCTGCAGGGGCCTGGACCCATGCCATGTCCTGCAGTTACGCCAATATATATAGATGGGAAGCCTCCAAGATTGATGCATTTTCAGCTCGTTGCCTTCGGGATTAAGAGTATCCTGCAATACAGGTATAGTATCGGTAAAAGATAATTCATGAAAAAGCTCCTTTTTATTTTCACATCACTCCTCAATCTTCACTCTTCACTGTTCGCGCAAACCGCCACCATCACCGATTTCTCAGTGACCCAGCGGACCGATGGCAGCGGCCTGGCCGACATCTATTTTACCCTGAGCGGAACCGAAACCGCCTATTACATCGCTGCTGAAGCCAGTTTTGACGGGGGTAACACCTATTCTCCAATACTTGCAGGTTCTCTTACAGGCGATACAGGCCCCATCGGCGCCGGGGCGGGAAAACATATTATATGGAACGGCGTACATAGTTTCCCTGATACTTTCTCAGCACAGGCAAAAGTGAAGTTGATTGTAAGTACAAGCGCTGCATGCGGGCAACCCATCACAATCAGCCATACCTCAGGGGCCGTGGCGCCGGTTTCTAAAACAGTTACTTATGGTACGGTGACAAATATCCCCGGCGAACCATCAAAATGCTGGATTACCAGTAACCTTGGCGCAGACCATCAGGCTAGCGGCGTTGGCGATGGGTATGAAGCATCAGCAGGCTGGTACTGGCAGTTTAACCGTAAACAAGGGTATAAGCATGACGGTACAACTGTTGCCCCATCATGGACAATAACCAGTATCAGCGAAAATTCCGACTGGATACAGGCCAACGATCCATGCAACATTGAATTGGACAGCGGATGGCGTATCCCAACTTATACTGAATGGTCTAATTTGCATGCAACTGGTGGCTGGACCGATTGGAACGGACCGTGGAACTCTGGTTTAAAGCTCCACGCTGCCGGATGGTTAAGCAGCTATGATGGTTCGCTGCTCAACCGGGGGTCAAACGGCAGCTATTGGAGCAATACGCAGTACGATGCCACTAACGGCTGGTTCCCGTATTTCGGCAGTGGGGGCAGCAGTACGGACAACTACGGCACCAAGGCGTACGGATTTACGCTGCGCTGCGTTAAAGAAATAGTCAGCTCACCCGGACAGCCCTGTCCGGTTACTCCGACAATACTTTATGAAGGTCAAACTTACAATACCGTTCAAATAGGGACCCAATGCTGGTTAAAGGAGAACCTCAACATCGGCACAAAAATAAATGGTTCTAACAACCAGGCCAACAACGGAACCATTGAAAAGTACTGTTATAACAACGATGAGGCAAATTGTGCAATTTACGGCGGGTTATACCAGTGGAATGAGATGATGCAATATGTGACCACCCCTGGAGTTAAGGGAATATGCCCGTCGGGCTGGCATATACCAACGGATCCGGAATGGACAGCATTGACCACCTTCCTTGGCGGAACATCAGTGGCAGGAGGAAAGATGAAATCGACCGGGACTATACAGGCTGGCACGGGTTTATGGAACACCCCTAATACCGGGGCAACCAACGAAAGCGGACTTACAGCCTTTCCTGCAGGCACCCGCGGCTACGATGGAGTCTTCGACGGCATTGGCAAGTTCGGCCTCTGGTGGAGTTCCTCTGAGAGCACTACAACCAATCCCTGGAACCGGTACCTGTACTACAATGACAGCTATGTTTACAGCAGCATCAATAATGAGAATTTCGGATTTTCTGTCCGTTGCCTTCGGGATTAAGTGTATCCTGCGATACATGTATAGTATCGGTAAAAAATAATTTATGAAAAAGTTCCTTTTTATTTTCATTTCACTCCTCACTCTTCACTCTTCACTGTTTTCTCAAACCGCCACCATTACCAACTTCTCTGTTTCGCAGCGAACCGATGGCAGCGGTCTGGCCGACATCTATTTTACGCTTAGCGGAACCGCAACCGCCTATTACATCGCTGCTGAAGCCAGCTTCGACGGGGGTAACACCTATACTCCCATACCTGCTTCTTCTTTCACAGGCGATACGGGCCCCATCGGCGCCGGGTCGGGAAAACATATTATATGGAACGGCGTTCAAAGTTTTCCGGAAACCTACTCAACACAGGCAAAAGTGAAGTTGATTGTAAGTACAAGCGCTGCATGCGGGCAACCCATCACAATCAGCCACACCGCAGGCACCGTAGCGCCGGTTTCTAAAACGGTTGCTTATGGCACGGTGACAAATATTCCCGGTGAACCCTCAAAATGCTGGATTACCAGTAACCTGGGTTCCGACCATCAGGCTTCGGCAGTGAATGAGACCACAGAAGCTTCGGCAGGCTGGTACTGGCAGTTTAACCGCAAACAAGGGTATAAGCATGACGGTACAACTGTCACTCCTTCATGGACAATAACCTCTATCGATGAAAACTCTGATTGGCAACCTGACAACGACCCATGTACGATGCTTGGCAGCGGATGGCGGATCCCTGCTAACACTGAATGGTCTAATGTGCAGGCAACTGGAGGTTGGATTGATTGGAACGGCCCGTGGAACTCCGGGTTAAAGCTCCACGCCGCCGGACGTCTATACTTCAGCAATGGTTCACTAATCTACCGGGGCTCAATCGGTCACTATTGGAGCAGGACGCAAGACTATTCCAGCAAAGGCTTGTACCTGTACTTCTTCAGGTTCACCAGCGTCGTGACCTACAACGACAAAGCGGACGGCTTTACACTGCGCTGCTTGAAAGAAATAGGCAGCTCACCCGGGCAGCCCTGTCCGGGTAATCCGACAGTACTATATGAAGGCCAGACCTACAACACTGTTCAAATCGGAACCCAGTGCTGGCTTAAAGAGAACCTCAATATCGGAACAATGATCAATGGCTCATCAAACCAGATCAACAACGGAACCATTGAAAAGTACTGTTATAACAACGATGAGGCAAATTGTGCGATTTATGGCGGGTTATACCAGTGGAATGAGATGATGCAATATGTAACCACCCCGGGAGTAAAGGGAATCTGCCCGACGGGCTGGCATATTCCAACAGATGAGGAATGGACAACTTTAACTACCTTTTTAGGGGGTTCATCGGTGGCCGGGGGCAAGATGAAATCAACCGGTACGATCGAGACAGGCACAGGTCTGTGGAAATCCCCCAATACTGGTGCAACCAACGAAAGTGGCTTTACAGCCGTTCCGGCAGGCGGCCGCGGCAACGATGGAACGTACGGCGACATTGGCTACTTCGGCTACTGGTGGAGTTCCTCTGAGAACGGTGCATCCGCTGCCTGGTACCGGACCCTGGGCTGCAACTACAGCGGTGTAGGCAGCCACAACCTTAACAAGAGTAGCGGGTTTTCTGGACGTTGCCTTCGGGATTTTTAGGACTATTTGGTACCACATCAACCCCCTACCCCTTCTCCTCGCAGGAGAAGGGGAGGAGCGTTAACTAAAGATTTAAGATAATTTCGGAAAATGGGTAAATGAAAAAATGTGGAGTTTTTGATATGGCTTATATCGGAAAAACAAGGGATTATTTGCTGAATTTAAATGCAGGGAAGGAAGTTTTTCATAAAGCTATTGATTTAAGGCATCCAATGACAAAAGCTGAGAAACTACTCTGGGATAAAATCAGGAACCGCAAATTGCGCGGACTAAAATTCAGAAGACAGCATGCGATTCATTATTATATTGCTGATTTTTATTGTCATGAGAAACGCCTGATCATAGAGGTTGATGGTGGAATCCACCTTGATGCGGAGGTCAGGGAACATGACGAAAACCGCACTGCCGAACTTGACCGCTTAGGTATCGCGGTCATAAGGTTTACAAACGAACAAATTTTAGAACACCTTGAGGAGGTATTAGACGAAATTGTCTCACATACAAAAGCCTGATACAAATCCCCCCTTCTCCTGCGAGGAGAAGGGGTCGGGGGTTGAGGTGGCTTTTCCACATGGGGTCGGGGGTTGAGGTGGCTTTTTCCCAAGTGGCCGGCATGAAGCATTACAAGTCGTATAAACTGCGCAAAGAGATGATCTTTAAATTGTTGTCGTGCTGGTGGTGGAACCAAGTATATTTGAGCGGTGGAATAGAGAAATTTGTATTGAAGCAGAAATACAAATAGTCTTTAAGTTCGATTTTTTCTATTTGAATTATTGAAAGAAAAAACCGTTAACTTTGAATTATGGAAAGAATTTATTTAGACACTTCAGTTTTTGGCGGTTACTTTGAACCCGAATTTGAATTGTGGTCAAAGTTGCTAATAGACAAAGTTATCAAGGGAGAAATCATAATGCTATTGTCTCAACTGACAGAAATTGAATTGAACATAGCCCCACAATATGTAAAGGACCTGGTAAAACAAATCCCTTACGAGAATATTGAATTTCTTGCAATTACCGATGAAGCTAATCAACTGGCAAATCAATACGTAAATGAAAATGTAGTTGGAAAAACATGCATGGAAGATTGCAGGCACATAGCCATTGCGACTTTGAGCAATGCCGATATTTTAGCAAGTTGGAATTTCAAGCACATTGTGAATGTGAACAGAATACGAGGATACAATGCGGTGAATTATAAACTGGGCCACAAAATTTTAGAAATACGAACACCAAGAGAAGTTTTAAATTATGAAGACTGAAAAACAACTTACCTGTAAATCAACGATTGAGCAGTTGCGCGAAATTCGCGATAAAATAAGTGCCGAAACTCAGGATATGACTTTCGAGCAACTGAAAAAATATATTGAAGAACGGATGACTGAATCACTGCATCCAAAATCGGCATGGCGTAAGCAGGGTGAAATTGCTTTATAGCTACTCTCTCAGCCGCTTCATTCCTTCACTCATACCCGTTGCTCGCAGAAAGGTTTGT
>JBAXRT010000011.1:0-33926 GCA_037131065.1 bacterium
TTAAGATATTTTGAACTGCTGGTAGCGCAAAAGGAGCAGCTGGCTTCAGGGCTGGCGACATCATAAGTGTTTCCGCATTTTGGGCAGACCCAGTAAACAGCAGGAAGTTTGGCTACACCCTTGACATTCAAAGCATTCAGTGCATTCTGGTAAATGACCTGGTGTTTTTTCTCAGTATCCATGGCCCAGCGGAATGACTTGACGGCATCCGTTGCATTGTCACTCTTTGCAGTAGCAATAAAACCAGGGTACATCGTGGTTATCTCGTAGGTTTCTCCCTTGATGGCATCCTCAATGTTCTCCTTTGTGGTTTTTACAGTAAATTCAGGTTTAACAGCATCTGGTTTTTGTCCCATTTTTTCAAGTACAGCTTTGTGGTTTGCAGCATGGATCGCCTCTGATTTTGAAGTTGCCGAGAACATGGTTGAAATTTGGATAAATCCCTCTTTTTTTGCTTGTTCAGCAAAAGCGGCATATTTGGCGCTTGCTGTGGATTCTCCTTTAAAAGCGGCCTTAAGGTTTTCGATTGTCTTATCAGCAGAGCCTGCCATTGCTGTAAAACATGCACTAATTGAAAGTGCGAGAATTGTCAAAAATAATCTTTTCATGGTTAGATGTTTTATGGTTAATTAAATGCTACAGGTATTCAATCACTAGGGAGCCTCCCAGGAAACCTGTATAAGAAACAAAAATAAATGCCAGGAAGAAAAGCGCCAGGGGGATGTACTTGTAATTGGTATTTTCATTACCGATGTAAACCAGGATGATCCTGGCTATGGTAGCGATGACAATCGTAACAAGAGTCAACGTCGCAAAAAGTTCATGCTTTTCCCTGAGAAGGCCGGCCTCACCCTCGAGCGGGCTCGTGAGAAAATAACCGGTTCCCCATGCGGCAAGGGCTGCCAGCATACCGAGTATTTCGAGGTAGTAACCTATTTTTGACAGGCAAGGTTCTTTTTTGATGAAAAGGCTGAACAGATCAGCGAGAAACCCGACAATGATTAAGGCGATCGGGAAATGAACCAACATGGGATGAAAGTGTTCCGGACTCAGCATAAGGTTTATTTTTTTACAAATATAGTAAAAATCTTTCTTTTTTATTAGTTATTAACATCCAATTTTCCCTTGGGATTTTGCTTAATTTTGCTGTTCCGATAGACTATATTTCTCTTCAACCCATGATGGATTTTATTCATTTACACGTACATACGCAATATTCAATTCTCGATGGAGCCTGCAGGATTAAGGACATGATCCGGAAGGCCACTGAACTGGGAATGAAGGGTGTTGCCATCACCGATCATGGGAATCTTTTCGGGGTAAAAGAGTTCTATGAAGCAGCTTCTGCCCAGAAGGGTTTCATGCCTATCATCGGCTGTGAAACCTATGTTGCTAGAAGGAGTCTTTACGACAGGACTGAGATAATCGACAGGAAAGGCGATCATCTGATCTTACTTGCCAGAAATGCAAAAGGTTATCACAACCTCATCAAGCTTATTTCTACAGCCTGGGTCAAAGGACATTATTTCAAGCCCCGTATAGACAAGGAGTTGCTTTTTGCCCATCACGAAGGACTTATCGCCTCAAGCGCCTGCCTGGCAGGAGAGATTCCCCGGGCCATTCTGGCAGGGAATATCGCGAAGGCTGAATCTTCCATTCGGGAATACAAAGAGGTGTTTGGGGATGATTTTTACCTCGAGGTGATGCGTCATCCCGCAACCGATCCAACCAGGGACATGGATGTCTTCAAGAGACAAACCGCAGTTAACAAGGTATTAAAGGAGTTGTCGGAAAGGATGCAGGTTAAGTTGCTTGCAACGAATGATGTTCACTTTCTCAACGAGGCAGATGCTGAGGCTCATGACCGTCTCCTTTGCGTTAATACGGGAAAACTTTTCGATGATCCTGACCGTCTGAGATATACAGGGCAGGAGTGGTTCAAGAGCGCCCAGGAGATGGAGCAGCTTTTCAGTGATATCCCGGAGGCAGTTGAAAACACCATGGAGGTCCTCGGAAAGATTGAGCTCTTCAAGCTCGACCGTGAACCGATCATGCCGGATTTTCCACTTCCCGAAGGATTCCAGGACCCCGACGAGTATCTCAGGCATCTTACCTATGAAGGGGCAAAGCGACGGTATCACAGTATTACCGATGAGATCAGGGACCGGATCGATTTTGAACTCGGGACCATTAAAAAGATGGGTTTTCCCGGCTATTTTCTCATTGTTCAGGATTTCCTCAATGCGGCAAGGGAGATGGGAGTCATTGTCGGGCCCGGCAGAGGGTCCGCAGCGGGTTCTGTCGTAGCCTACTGCACAAGGATCACCGATGTTGATCCATTGCAGTACGATCTGCTGTTTGAAAGGTTTCTTAATCCAGACAGGATCTCCATGCCTGATATCGATATCGATTTTGATGAGGACGGCAGGGACAGGGTCCTGAAATATGTCGTAGAAAAATATGGGACGGATAAAGTCGCCCAGGTCATTACTTTCGGAACCATGGCTGCCAAAGGGGCGATCAGGGATGTGGCCAGGGTGCACCAGATGCCGCTGGATGAGGTGAACCGGCTGTGCAAGCTTGTCCCCGGGAGACCAGGTATTTCCCTGAAAATTGCATACGAAGAGGTCCCTGAACTGAAAGCAGCCAGGATGTCTTCAGCCAAGCTGCTTTCAGAGACCTTGAAATATGCCGAAAGTCTGGAGGGTTCGATCCGCCAGACCGGTCTACATGCCTGCGGGATCATCATCGGTAAGGATGATCTGACAGAACATATCCCAGTGATGAGGGTCAAGGACTCCCAGCTGCTGGTGACCCAGTTCGATGGTGATTATATCGAAAAGGTTGGAATGCTGAAGATGGATTTCCTTGGACTGAAAACGCTTGCCATCATCAATGATGCCCTCAAGATCATCAAACTTTCCAAGGAGGTTGACATTGATATTGAGAACATTCCACTGGACGATCAGAAGACCTATGAATTATTCAGCAACGGGAAGACTACCGGCATTTTCCAGTTTGAGTCGGATGGAATGAAAAAGTATCTGCGCGAACTCAAGCCGAATAAGATCGAGGACCTGATAGCCATGAATGCACTTTATCGTCCGGGCCCGATGGAGTATATTCCGAGTTTCATCAACCGAAAGCATGGGAAGGAGAAGATCGTATACGATATCCCTGAAATGGAGAAGTATCTGAAGGATACATACGGAATTACCGTTTACCAGGAACAGGTTATGCTGCTTTCACAGCTGCTGGCCGGATTCACAAAGGGAGAGGCCGACTCATTGCGGAAGGCCATGGGCAAGAAGATCGAGCACCTGATGAATGAATTGAAACCGAAATTCTTCGATGGCTGCAGGAAAAACGGACACGACGAGAGCATTGTCAATAAGATCTGGAAAGATTGGGAGGCCTTTGCGAACTATGCCTTCAATAAATCACATTCCACTTGTTACGCCTATGTTGCTTACCGCCAGGCATACCTGAAAGCCCATTATCCTGCAGAGTTCATGGCTGCCGTGCTAAGCAGGAATCTGAACGATTTAAAGGAGATCACCCTCTTTCTTGACGAATGCAAGCGGTTACAGATCCCTGTGCTCGGCCCGGATATCAACGAGAGCGTTTCGACCTTTGTAACAAATAAGAAAGGGGAGATCAGGTTTGGCATGGCCGGGATTAAAAACGTCGGTGAGGCGGCAGTGCAAAGTATCATTGAGGAGCGTGGCAGGAATGGCCCCTTTACCAGTATTTTCGATCTTTCAAAGAGGATCAATGCGCATACGGTCAACAAACGTTGCCTTGAATCGCTGGCAAAAGCAGGGGCATTCGACTGCTTCGAAGGAACACACCGGGCACAGTATTTTTATCAGGAAAACAGCGACGACCCGATCTTTCTTGAAAAAATTATCCGGCATGCAACGGAATACCACCTCAGAAAAGATTCTATGCAGCAATCCCTGTTCGGGGATGCAGAGGAGGTGCAACTGAAAGAACTGAGTCTGCCGGAATGCCGTCCCTTGAGCAAGCTTGAACAACTGAAGTTTGAGAAGGAGATCGCCGGGTTTTACATGAGCGGACATCCCCTGGATTATTACACTCTCGAGTTAGACAACTTTTGCAACGTCACCATAGATGATCTGAAACAGGATCTGAAAGTTTTTAAGGGTAAGGAGGTAACCTTTGCCGGGATCGTGATCGATAAGACCCATAAGGTTGGCAAAAATGGTAAGCCATACGGATCCTTTGTTGTTGAAGATTATTATAATTTTATCACACTTTCTGTTTTTTCCGAGGAGTACCTGAAATGGAGACACCTGCTGGATGAAGGTCAGTATATATTTATAAAAGCACGTATCGAACCGCGGTTTGACAATCCTGACCAATTGGTTCTGCGCATCAGCAACATAATACTCCTGTCTGAGGTGGCAGAGAAATTCTCAAAACTCCTTCTGATTACTTTAAAGCTTGATGCAGTAACCGGTGTGACGGTTGACCATCTTTGCGAGATGGCCAGAAATGTAAAAGGCAAGTGTCTTATGAAAGTCAGGATCTTTGATGAGGGTGAGAACCTTTCGATTGAGCTTCCCTCCAAAAAATTCAGGGTAAATGCCAAGGAGATGATCCATACCCTGGAAAGGTGGCCTGATATACAGACAAGGATCTTTTCGGATTAATAGAAAGGCATTTTTGGATAGCATTTTTTTGTTAATTTCGTGGATCAATTCATCATCATTCAAATCTCTCTTTTATGGTTGAAATTTTAACGGATGCAAACTTCAACGAAAAGGTCATCCAATCTGAAAAACTGGCCATTGTCGATCTTTCAGCCGAGTGGTGCGGGCCCTGCAGGATGGTCTCTCCGATCATTCATGAACTTGCTGAGGAATACAAGGATCGGGTGGTTGTCGGTGAGCTTAACGTAGATGAAAACCCTGCAACTACCGCATTATACAAAGTCAGAAATATTCCGACGGTTCTCTTTATAAAGGGCGGACAACTTGTTGATAAACAGGTGGGTGCTGTTCCTAAAGCCTCTTATAAGATCCTGATTGAAAAGCATATCTGATCCGGTCATTGACAAAAGCCGCCTGGAGCAGTTCTCATCCCTTGAGTTTCTTGCCCGGCAGGTTGTTGAAGGATTCATTACCGGGTTGCACAAAAGTCCTTTTCATGGATTTTCTGTAGAGTTTGCCGAGCACAGGCTATATAACTCAGGGGAATCGATAAGGAACCTGGACTGGAAATTATATGGACGCACCGACCGGCTCTATGTCAAACGGTATGAGGAGGAGACAAACCTCCGCTGCCAGGTCATGATCGACAACTCCTCCTCCATGCATTATCCAGTCATTGACAGACCCGATATTGACCATCCGAACAAGATCCTGTTTTCTGTTCACATCGCAGCTGCCCTGATCTATCTTTTCCGTAAGCAAAGGGATGCAGCCGGCATAAGTGTTTTCTCCGATAAGGTGGAATTTCATTCCGAGAGCAAATCGAGCTCTCTCCATCACAAGTACTTGTTCCAGGAACTCGAGAAACTCCTGGTGCCTATGGCTGCCGGGACCAGGAAGCAAACAGCGGTTACAGATTCCCTCCATGAGCTGGCCGAGCGTATTCACAAGCGTTCACTTGTGATCATCTTCAGTGATATGTTTGAAAATATTGCAGACCCCGAAGGTGTCTTCTCTGCCCTGCAGCACCTTAAACACAACAAACATGAGGTTATCCTGTTCCATATTACGGATAAAAGAACGGAGATAGATTTCGATTTTGAGAACCGTCCTTACAAGTTCATCGACATTGAGTCGGGAGAGCAGATCCGGGTGCTGCCATCAAGGCTGAAGTCACAATATCTGAAATCAATCGCAGAATTCAAACAAAAGCTTACCCTCCGCTGTGGCCAGTATCACATCGATCTTGTCGAAACAGATGTAAGCAGTGGCTTTGAGCAGGTGCTCCTGCCATACCTGGTCAAACGCAGTAAATTATTCTGACCGTAATTTTGCTAATTTTGCCCCTTTAATTGTTAACTTATTTTTCATGGAGATTGCATCCAAATACGATCCTTCAAAGGTTGAGAACAAGTGGTATGCATATTGGCTTGAACATGGTTTTTTCAGGTCTGTACCCGACGGAAGGGAACCTTACTGCATTGTAATACCCCCCCCGAATGTAACAGGCGTCCTGCATATGGGGCATATGCTGAACAATACCATTCAGGATGTGATGGTGCGAAGGGCACGGATGCAAGGTAAAAATGCATGCTGGGTTCCCGGTACCGATCACGCGTCGATTGCTACGGAAGCAAAGGTAGTATCAAAGCTTAAAGAGAGCGGGATAGACAAGAACAGCCTTACCCGCGAAGAGTTTCTGCAGCATGCCTGGGAATGGAAGAACAAGCACGGCGGGATCATCCTGGAACAGCTCAAGAAGCTTGGAGCCTCCTGTGACTGGGAGAGGACAAGGTTCACCATGGATGAAGCGCTCTATGATTCGGTCATCGATGTTTTTATTGACCTTTACCGCAAAGGACTTATTTACCGGGGCGCAAGAATGGTCAACTGGGATTCCAGGGCTTTGACGGCAGTTTCGGATGAGGAGGTGATCTATAAGGAGCAGCAAACGAAACTCTATTATGTCCGGTACCAGGTGGAAGGCTTGTCGGATCAATGGGTGACGGTTGCAACCACAAGACCAGAGACCATACTCGGAGATACGGCTATTTGTGTTCATCCTGACGATGACCGTTATCACCATCTTAAGGGCAAGAAGATCCTGGTTCCTCTTATCAACAGACCGATCCCTGTCATTTTTGACGAGTATGTCGACCGTGGCTTCGGGACCGGAGCGCTGAAGGTAACACCTGCCCATGATATCAATGATTACAATCTTGGTCTGAAATATAAGCTGGAGGTGATCGACACCTTCAACCCCGACGGCACCATGAGTGAGGCTGCACAGTTGTTTGTCGGGGAAAATCGTTTTGTGGTCAGAAAAAAGATTACCCGTGAACTGGAGAAAGCAGGGCACCTTGTCAAGACCGAGGATTATAATAATAAAGTCGGCTATTCGGAAAGAACGGATGAGCCCATTGAACCCCGTATTTCGGTACAATGGTTCCTCAGTATGAAAGAGCTGGCTGCACCAGCTTTGGAACTCGTTGAAAATGACTCAGTGAAGTTCCACCCGGTAAAATACAAAAACATGTACCGCCACTGGATGGAAAATGTTACCGACTGGTGTATTTCCCGTCAGCTCTGGTGGGGCCACAGGATCCCGGCATATTACCTTCCTGATGGCGATATCATCCTGGCAAAATCGAAGGAGGAAGCACTATCAGCTGCAAGGTCGGCCGAAAAGTGGAGAGGTATCAAAGATGCCGAGCTGAGGCAGGATGACGATGTCCTTGATACCTGGTTCTCTTCGTGGCTGTGGCCCATATCTGTTTTTGACGGTCTGAGGGATCCTGAAAATCCTGATATCAGATATTACTATCCGACCAATGACCTGGTCACTGCGCCGGAGATCATATTCTTCTGGGTTGCCAGGATGATCATGGCGGGTTGGGAATACCGGAAGGAAGTCCCGTTTAAGAATGTTTACTTTACCGGTATCGTTCGCGATAAGCAGGGCAGGAAGATGTCAAAATCGCTTGGCAACTCGCCGGAACCACTTGAGTTAATTAAAAACCATGGTGCCGATGCCGTTCGTCTCGGAATGCTTCTTTGTTCTCCTGCAGGAAATGATCTGCTTTATGACGAGTCCCTGATAGAACAGGGTCGGAATTTCTGTAATAAGATCTGGAATGCCATGCGCCTGATCAAGGGGTGGTCCATTAACCTGAATCTGAGTCAACCGGAAGAAAACGAGATCTCTGTTGAGTGGTTCAGGGCTGTGTTCAATGATGCACTGGCAAATATCAATTCCCTGACCGCCTCATACAGGCTTTCGGAGGCCCTGATGGCGATATATAAATTGGTTTGGGATGATTTCTGTTCCTGGTTCCTCGAGATGATCAAACCTGCCTATCAGCACCCAGTTGATCCCAAGACGCTGGAAGCCGCCATTGAGTTCTTTGAACAACTCATCCGTGTCCTTCATCCTTTCATGCCCTTTATCACTGAGGAGATCTGGCATCATATCCGGGTAAGGAAAACAGGAGAAACAATTATGCATGAAACCTTGCCTGCCGGGGGAGATTATGACCGGTCGCTCATTGGGAAATTTTCAATCGTTGAGGAGGTGATCATTGCCATACGTAACATTAGGAAGGAGCAGAATATTCCCCAGAAAGATCCGATCCGTCTTTTTGTAAAGAAGAACTTTAATGAGGAACCGGATACTACCTTCGACAGAGTAGGTTGTAAATTATGCAATATTTCCGAAATGGGATATGTTGAAGAGAAGGTTGACAATGCCATCGGTTTTGTTGTCGGATCAACCGAGTTTTTCATTCCCCACCTGATCCGGATTGATGCAGGTGCCGAGATCGCTAAGTTGCAGGAGGAACTTAAGTACACTCAAGGGTTCCTGGCATCCGTGGACAAAAAACTGGGTAACGAAAAATTTGTGAAAAACGCCCCGGAGAATGTCCTTGCCAATGAGCAGAAGAAGAAAGCAGATGCCGAATCACGGATAAGGATCCTGGAACAGCAGATCATGGTTCTTGAGAAGACGTGAAGCTAATTAAGCGCCGGTACCGGGAATAAGACGCCACCGAATATCAGCCAGGCAAGCAGCAATGTCCAGAAAAGATTAAACACCTGTGCCGAGACAAAGGCAAGTGCCGGCCGTCCTTTCCCCATTTTAGCCAGTTCACTGAATCTGGTTTCAAGCCCTATACTGACGAAAGCCAGGGCAAACCACCAGTTTCTAATACCTGTAAGGGCCGGTTTTGTGGTTTCCACCAGTTTGGGATCGACCAGGAAGGAGAAGAGGAGGGAGGTTGCGATAAATCCAAGGACAAATTTCGGGAAGCGGTACCAGATCTCAAGGATGCCGGTTTTCTCAGGCGTTCCTTCCTGGTTTGGTTTCGATTTCATTGCCCACACGATCGACAGGATAAAGGCGGCAACACCGATGAGTACATTCTGCGACATCTTTACGATTACCCCTGTTTTCATGGCAGTTTCACTGATCAGGGAACCGGCTGCGACAACGGAACCGCTGGTGTCGAGGGTCCCTCCCAGCCAGGCTCCTGCAACCAGATCCGGCAAGGCGAGCCATTTTGCGATGATGGGTTGTAATATAAGCATCGGTACTGCACAAATCAGTACGATGGATGTGGTATAGCTTAATTTCTTCGGATCACCTTTGATCGCCCCTGCCGTTGCGATGGCAGCGGAGACTCCGCAGATCGAAACAGCACTCGATAATATTGCAGCAAAATCATCGTCAACTTTCAGTTTTCTGGCAATCCAGAAACAACTGTACCAAACAACGAAAACCACGAGGAGTGCCTGGATGATCCCATAAACGCCGGCAGTCACTATCTCATTGAATAAGATCCCTGTTCCGAGAATCACTACACCCGTCTTGATATAAAATTCGGTTCGGATGGCCGGGCGAAGCCAATCGGGGACACCGAAGATGTTACTGATGATAAGCCCCAGGATCAGTGCCCAGATGACATACTCCATCCCGAAATTCAGCATGGTATAATTACCTGCAATGAATTGTGCCACAAGGGCCAGGATGAAGACGACCGGGAATCCTCTTATGATTTCAAGATACCTGTTGCCGGTCAGGGTAAACGCAACTGCCGAAAGGATAAGCATCACAAGACAAAGAAAAAGAATCCACAACAGGTTGGCCGGCTGGATTACTTTTCCGGGGGTGTTCTTCGCTTCTGACCCGATCTCCCTGGAAAGCTTCGCTGATGATTTGTAAAGGGAAGCATCTTCGACCTCCATGGCCGTTGCACCCATTTTCTGGCATGCCGTAACAACTCCTTTTCTGTCGTTACTGGCGATGGCATTTTTCAGCTCAAGTATCGACAGCGAAAGATCGGTTTCTGACTTTTCCTCAGCAGCAATTTCGAGTTTATCAATCTTTGGAGCCATTTTTATACAAAAACGTTCAAACTCAGAACCGGTGGTCCATTTCAGTGCAGGCATTTTCACAGTAATCCCGGTTAAGATAATCAGGATGATGATCAGGGCTGCCCAAACGGTAAGCCAATCCTCTTTTTTGTATAACCCGCTCCAATTCATCTGTTTCATGCGTGAATAATTTTATAACTCATTGGTCACATGGAATATCCATTATTATCATCCACGGTTTGTATGAACGATGTTTGTATGGATATTTCATTGTTCAACAATTCAGAAAATACATGAAAAGTGTTATAAGATCTTGTAGAAAAGTGATGGCAGCTCCTCACCGGAGACACTTTCGATGTCCTCAAATGCTTTCAGGTATGCAAGCCGGATGAATCCATGTCCCATCAACTGGTGGCATCGGCGGCCATGAGTGATACCGATGACCGTCCTGCATTGCAGTGACCGGCATTTTTCAAAACGTGCAAGGTCCATCATCCTCCCGATCCCGTGACCCTGCCAGGCCGGGTCAATCACCAGCCGGTTTATAGAACCCACAGGCAGTTGCAGTTGCTTAATGAGTTTTTCCTCTATATAATTAATATCGGGGACTTGGCTGATACTTTTATGAACAGAGAGCCTTGAAGATGCAATGATCGTGCCTTCAGATTTCACGATCCAATGGTAGGCCTCCTGGTCATAGCCATCAGAGAATTTGTTCTTGAAATATTTCTCAGCGACATATTTTTCGCTTAGATTCCAGACTTTTTCTCTTAGTGCAACGATCTCATTATCATAAGAATCGAATCTGACCTCCTCGAGTATCGGTTCCATGGTTCTTTTATTATCTGGGTTTCAATGACACTTTGCCGGAAGGACAATAAAGCCATCTAGAAAAAAGAGAATATCACTGATACAGGATAATTCGTGAATCAAAGATAGTGAATGGCCCACGAAAAAAAAATCTTTATCAATAATCGGTCTGAAAACCGGATAGTTCAGGCGGAAATTTGTTGATCCTGCTGTCAATCGTAGCAACCGATATACCTTGAAATGACCAGGCGCTGGATCTCTGAAGTCCCTTCCCCGATCTGGAGAAGACGCTGATCACGATAAAACCGCTCGATGTCATAATCCTTCATCAATCCATAACCGCCGTGAAGTTGCACCGCTTCGTCGGCAACTTCCCTGGCAATTTCAGAGCAGTATAGCTTTGCCATTGCCGCCTCCTTTGCAAAGGGCTGGTGGTTTGATTTCAGCCAGGCTCCCTTGTACAGCAGGTTCCTTGCAAGTTCGATCTTAGTGGCCATATCAGCCAGCTTAAAGGCATTGATCTGAAAATGGGCGATGGGTTTGCCAAATTGCTTGCGTTGCTTTGCATATTTCATCGCCATTTCAAATGCACCCTGGGCCAGGCCGAGTCCCATGGCCGCAATTGCCAGACGCCCGCTGTCGAGGGTATTCAGCATGATGCGTGATCCCTCGCCGCGTTTACCAAGTATGTTGCTTTCAGGTACCCTGCAATCATCGAAAAAGAGTTGGGAAGTATCCGAGGCACGCCACATCATCTTTCCGTGCATGGGAACTCTTTTAAAACCCGGAGTCCCTGCATCAACAAGGATGCTGGAAAATTCTTTCTGCCCGTTTACATTATTTGTGACAACTTGGACTGTAGCACCTTTATTTATCTCGGATGACCCGTTTGTTATGAAAATTTTTGATCCATTGATGATCCAGTGACCATCTTCCAGCCGGGCACTTGAGGATGTATTACGCGAGTCGGAACCTGCATCAGGTTCAGTTAGTCCGAAGGCCCATAGTGCTTCGCCTGTTGATAAAACCTGGAGGTATTTTTTCTTTTGCTCTTCAGTCCCATACTGCATGATCGGGCCTACGCCCAGTGAAATATGGGCGGCAAGAGTAGCAGCCTGGGAGCTGTCAACCCTTGCGAGTTCTTCCACGGCAATGACATAGGCAAGTGTATCCATATCCATTCCTCCATACTCCTGGGGAGTTCTGAGTCCGAACAGACCGAGTTCGCCCATTCGCTTGGTCAGTGCAATCGAAAACTCGCCTTTTTCATCAAGCTCACGGGCAACAGGTTTGATTTCCCTCTCAGCAAAATCCCGGACGGTTTTCCGGATCATGTGATGTTCTTCGGTCAAATACATAGGTTTTGGTTTATATGTTTTCTGTTTTACTGTTTTCTAAACTGATAATTTTGAAAAGATACCTGAGGAAGAATCACATGCGTTGCGGAAGGCATCATGGTCAAAAGAGAGAGGAATCGATTCCGACTCTGCAAATCTCAATAATTCCTCAGTTTTTAAATTGCCCAGCATCTCCTCTTCCGACATGGGGCATCCGCCATAACCTCCGATAACGGAGTCAAACCTCCGGCAGCCGGCCTGCCATGCGGCGCTTATCTTCTCTGGTACTTTGTTCCCGGAGGTATGCAGGTGAAGGCCAAATTCAACGGATGGGAAAGTTGGTACAAGTGCCGAGAAAATCTTTCCGAGGATGGGACTTTCAATCTCAACAGCTACGTTGGAAAGCGGAATGATACTTGCTCCCATCCTTGACAATCTTTCAACCGCATGTAACACTATCTCAACATTCCATTCATCTCCGTATGGATTCCCGAACGCCATTGAAATATAGATAACCGGCACCTTTCCCGATCTGCTGCAGAAATTGATGATCATGTCTATATCCGAGAGAGATTCCTCCGTCGTGACATTGAGGTTATGCCTGAGGAATGCAGGGGAGATAGAAAAGGGGTAGGAGAGGTGAGTGACTTGCGGTATCCCGCATGCGATCTCAGCACCCTTAGGATTTCCAACCAGGACCATCAGGTTGGAATTTGATCCAGCACGGTCGATCCCCCTCATTACTTCGGCTGTATCGGCCATCTGGGGAACAAATTTCGGGGAGACTATGCTTCCTGTTTCAATTGTATTGAAACCAACTTTCAGAAGGTCATTGATATAGAGGATCTTCTCACTTGTCGGAATGACATGATGAAAACCTTGCATCCCTTCCCTTGGAGATTCAACTATTTTCATGCGTTCCTTGTCAAGATCATTTCATCGATTTTGGGATCCTTCCGTTCTTTATTGACTCGGAACGCAGTCTGCGCCCGACAATCCTTTCGACCATTTGTCCGATTTCCAGGACCTTATCCACATCGAGACCCGTATCGATACCCATCTCATCCATCATCACCACCATATCTTCGGTGGATACAAGACCGACGATGTTCGGATCACGGTAATAATAGCTTCCGGTTCCTGCAACCGGTACGCCGCTGACGAAGTTAGCCGGCTGACCGCCAATTCCTCCCATCGTAGCTTCATAATTGATCATTCCCGCCTGGAGAGCTGCCAGGACATTGGCTAGTCCCCAGCCCCGTGTCGTATGGAAATGGACGATCTGTTTCTCAACCCTTACCCCGGAATCCAGGAGCATTGAATAGTACCGGTACACACGGTCAGGTGAGGCAGAACCATCGTGGTCGGCATGTTCCACATCGTTTGCGCCGATCTCGAGCCACCTCTTTGTGAATTCAATGGCTTTTTTCATATCGGTAGGGCCTTCGATCGGGCATCCCCAGATCGTGCTCACCGTCCCGTTTACTTTCAGCCCTGCTTCGCGGGCGAGAGGGACATACTTGCCGGCCATTTTCCAGTAGTCATCCAGGCTAAGACCTGAATTTTTCCGGTGATGCGATTCGCTCGTCGATACCATAAGGAGAATGCGGTCAGGCCCGAAACCATCTTTCTTTGCCTGGATTGCCCTTTCAATTGCTTTTTCCCTTATCGTAATAGCAGTAAGTGAGACAGAATTGATAAGGTGGGAAACCAGTTTACTGCTCCTGATCCGTTTAAGAATCTCGTCGGCATCCCTGAATTGCGGCATTCCCTGGGGGTTTCCGAGGTTTGTTACCTCGATGTGTTTGAACCCGGCCAGGATAAGCTGCTCTGCCACCCATATCTTGGCTTCGGTGGGAATGAAGATCTCTTCGTGCTGAAATCCATCCCTTACGGTGATGTCACCAATGGTGACTTTTTTCGGATAATTCATAGTGAGTATTTAAATTTTCATTTCAGGGATATCTCCTTCAACTACCAGTGTCCCATCTGTCGATCTCCTGATCTCATCGACCGAAACGCCCGGTGCTCTTTCAATAAGCCGGAATCCCTTATCAGTAACGTCAATCACTGCAAGATCCGTTATGATGCGTTTTACGCAGTTCACGCCGGTCAGCGGAAGGGTGCAATCCTTCAGCAGCTTCGATTTGCCATCTTTGTCGGTATGGGTAGTCGCAACAATAATGTTTTTTGCGGCAGCGACCAGGTCCATGGCCCCCCCCATGCCCTTTACCAGTTTACCTGGTATCTTCCAGCTGGCAATATCTCCCTTTTCCGAAACTTCGAATGCGCCCAGGACTGTCAGGTCAATGTGTCCTCCGCGGATCATCCCGAAGCTGGAGGCTGAATCGAAAAAGGCAGCTCCTGGGATCGATGTGATTGTCTGTTTGCCGGCGTTGATCAGGTCCGGATCAACCTCATTCCCGTCAGGGAATGGTCCGATGCCTAGTAAGCCATTCTCCGACTGGAGGATCACATCCATTCCCTCGGGGATGTAATTGGCGGTAAGGGTTGGAATCCCTATCCCCAGGTTCACATAGTAACCATCCTTGAGTTCCTGCGCGATCCGTTTTGCTATGCCATGTTTATCCAATGCCATAAAAGAATATTTTGAAATGATTTAGCTCTTTGTCGTTCTGAATTCAATTCTTTTCTCATAATCCGTTCCCTGGAAGATCCTCTGGACATAGATCCCCGGAACATGGATGTGGTTCGGGTCCAGTTCCCCGAACGGGACCAGCTTTTCAACCTCTGCGATGGTTATTTTTCCGGCTGTAGCCATTGCTGCGTTGAAGTTGTTGGCGGTCTTATTGAAAACAAGGTTTCCCTGGGTATCTCCGACCATGGCCTTGACAATAGCGTAATCAGCAGTCATTCCCATCTCGAGCAGGTGCATCTTGCCGTTGAATGAGCGGATCTCCTTATTCTGCTGGACCTCTGTACCGTATCCTGCAGGGACATAAAAGGCAGGAATGCCTGCACCTCCAGCCCGTATCCTCTCGGCCAGCGTCCCCTGCGGAATCAGCTCTACCTCGAGTTCACCGCTCAGTAGCTGTCTCTCAAACTCCTTGTTTTCCCCTACATATGAGGCGATCATCTTTTTTATCTGGTGTTTCCTGAGCAAAACACCAAGACCGAAATCATCAACCCCGGCATTGTTTGAGATACAGGTAAGTCCTTTGATCTCTGTTTCAGCAAGGGCTTTCAGACAATTTTCAGGAATCCCGCACAGTCCGAATCCACCGAACATGACGGTTGCATTGTCGGTGATTCCCCGGATTGCTTCATATGCATTTTGAACTACTTTATTCATAAGAAAGATTATGGTGATTACATATTATGATTCCTCGATCAGATGTATAAGCGGATTACTCACTTCGACCCTGTCGTTCACCGACACATTGATCTTGTCCACAATTCCCTTAACAGGCGAAAGGATCGAGTTTTCCATTTTCATTGCCTCGATAATAAGCAACACACTGCCTTTTTTTACAGATTCACCTTCACTAACATTGATCTTGATTACCTTCCCGGGCATTGGAGAGGTTACGTAATCCTTACCCGTGACCATATGTTCAAAATCAACCTGCAAATGGGATTCAACGAGATGATCGAGGCGTTTCATGGTGAAAATGTGGCCGTCACAGTTCAGATGGGTGTTCCCGTCTCCATCTTCAGACAGCACCAGGGAATATTTCCGGCCATCAATCTCAAACCCGGCCTTATGGTCATCTCTGATCCATGCTCCAGCCTCATAATTCCTTCCCAGGAACTCAACAACACCTTTGACATCATCATATTTCATCAGGGTCAGATGATGTTCTGTTCCGTCGACCAGTACTACAGGCCGCATCAGGTCCCTCCAGTATCCGATTGTTTCCCAGAGGGATTTATTCCCGGGAAGGCCTGAATTTATTCCATTAAGTGTATAGAGAAGGAAGCCGATGACCGGGATATATTTTGGAATATTTTCTTTACCGGATGCAATAGCGGAGATCAATTGCTCCGTGTGGAGATCGCAAAACCGGGTAGATATCGCGTTGCTGGTAAATTCTCTGCTCTTCAGAAGCTGCTTCAGGTAACTGAGATTCGTTTTGATACCATGGATGTGATAACCTTCAAGGGCTTCTTTCATCCTGGCTGTTGCCACTTCTCTTGTTTCACCCCAAACGATCAGTTTGCTGATCATAGGATCAAAAAGGCTCATGATCTCAGTCTTTCCTGATATCCCTGTATCTATTCTGATTCCTTCTGATTCCGGTTCCACGTAAAGGGTCATCTTCCCTGGCGAGGGCAGGAAACTGTTCATCGGGTCTTCCGCATATATCCTGCATTCAATGGCATGGCCATGCTGACAGATTTCCTTTTGCCTGATCCTCAGCTTTTTTCCAGAAGCGATCAGGATCTGCTCCTCCACGATATCGATTCCGGTTACCATTTCTGTCACCGGGTGCTCAACCTGGATACGGGTATTCATTTCAAGGAAATAAAAATTCAGATCCCTGTCAACGAGAAACTCGATGGTGCCTGCGCTGCTGTAACCGATCTCTTTGCCAATCTTCACGGCAGCTTCACATATTCTTGTGCGGACCTCGCCACTGAGGGTGGGGGAGGGGGATTCTTCTATTATCTTCTGATATCGTCTCTGAATGGAGCACTCCCTCTCAAACAGGTGGATCACATTCCCTGAATGATCTCCAAGGATCTGGACTTCGATATGACGGGGTTCCTCGATAAACTTTTCAATATAGACCGTCTCGTCGGCAAAGTAAGACTTAGCCTGCCTGCTCGTCGCTTCGATCGCTTCTTCGAGTTCATTCTCGGCATATACGATCTTCATTCCTTTTCCGCCTCCGCCGGCAGCTGCTTTAAGTAATACCGGGAATCCAAGGGTCCTTGCCCTTTTAATCAGTGTTTCCTTTGTCCCGGTGATACCGGCAGTAACCGGTACGCCGGTTTTAACAACAAATTCTCTGGACTCAATTTTGTTGCCCATGACATGCATGGATCGTTTGTCGGGCCCAATGAATACAAGGCCGGCCTGGTCACAGGCATCAACAAAGGCGGGATTTTCAGCAAGAAAACCGTAGCCGGGGTGAACTGCGTCACAATGGGTGTTTGTTGCAGCTTCAATGATCCGTGGGATATTCAGGTAAGTTTCACTCAGTTCTGCCTCTCCGATACAGAACGATTCGTCGGCAAGCGTGATATGGAGTGAATCCCTGTCGGTTTCTGAGTATACAGCAACGGTGAGGATGTCCATTTTTTTCGCTGTACGGATTATTCTGACCGCAATTTCCCCACGGTTGGCAACAAGAATCTTTTTTATCATCTGATCCAGCCCGGTTTTCTTTTTTCCAAAAATGCTTTCATTCCCTCTTGTCCCTCTTCGCTGACTCTCAAATCAGCGATCATTCTGGCAGTGAAATCATAGGCTTCTGAAAGCGAGAGGTTGTTACTGACCTCAAAGATGAGGGTTTTACATTGACTCATGGCCTTTGGCCCGCTTGTTCTGATCATGGGAAGGATTTCCTCGACAGCAAGATCAAGATTTCCGGCCGGGAATGATTTGTTGACCAGGTGAAAGGCCTCTGCTTCCCTGCCGCTGAACCTTCTGCCCGTCAGCATCAGTTCCCTGGCTTTGTATTCACCAACCCGCTTTATAATGTATGGAGAGATACATGCAGGGACGATCCCTATTTTAACTTCACTTAAAGAAAAGACCGCATCCTCGGTGCAGTAAGCAAGATCACAGGCGGCAAGCAGTCCGTTGGCTCCTCCGAGGGACGATCCGTGAACAAGGGCAATCGTTGGTTTTCCGCAGGAATAGATAGTATAAAAGCATTCGGAGAGCAGAAGACTTTCACGGTAATTTTGCTCTGAGTCATTGTTTACGCCTTCTTTGAGCCAATTAAGGTCGACACCTGCACAAAATGACTTGCCTCGGCCGCGCAGAATGATGCAGAGGATCTCATCCTGGTCAAAGTGCTCGAAACAATCGGTCAGTTCGATGAGCATCATCTCATTGAAGGCGTTGTGCTTTTCCTGACGGTTCAGCCAGACGGTACAAACCTGGTCGATGATCTCAATTTCAATGGTCTGATAATTCTTCATGCTTTTACATTCTAAAGACCCCGTATTGGGTTTTCTTGTATTCTTTGTTTTGTGAGATGGCAATGGCAAGTCCCAGAACCTTTCTTGTGTCGGCAGGGTCGATGATCCCGTCATCCCACAACCGGGCTGTGCTGTAATAGGCCGATCCCTCCTCCTCATATTTCTTCAGGATGCTCTGGCGAAGCTTTTCCCGTTCTTCCCCGGTGAAAGTCCTGCCGCTTGCTTTCAGCTGCTCCTCTTTCACCGTTGTAAGGACGCCGGCGGCCTGTTCCCCTCCCATTACAGAGATCTTTGAATTGGGATACATGAAAAGGAATCTTGGTTCATATGCCCTTCCTGCCATCGCATAATTCCCTGCACCGAAAGATCCGCCGAAGATAAGCGTGAATTTAGGGACATCGGCGTTGGCAACCGCGTGTACGAACTTGGCCCCGTCGCGCGCAATTCCCTCCCGTTCATATTTTTTCCCAACGATGAAACCAGTGATATTCTGGAGAAAAAGGATAGGGATATTCCTGGAGGTGCAAAGTTGTACAAAATGGGCTCCTTTCAGCGCGGTTTCGCTGAACAGCACACCATTGTTCGCCAGGATCCCGACAGGATATCCCATGATTCTTGAAAACCCTGTGACAAGCGTCGGCGCATACCGGGCCTTAAACTCATGGAACAGGCTTCCGTCTACAACCCGTGCAATGATCTCATGCGAATCCACAGGTTTTCTGAAATCGAGCGGGAGGATGCCGTAGAGTTCTTCAGGATCATAAAGCGGTTCCAAGATAGGGGTGGTCTCAAGTTTCTGGTATTCATGCCGCTGGATTGATTCAAAAATATTCCTGCATATCTGGATCGCATGAACATCATTTTCGGCAAGGTGATCGGCAACTCCCGAGATGGAGGTATGGACTTCGGCGCCTCCGAGCTCTTCAGCTGTCACCTCTTCTCCGGTGGCGGCTTTCACAAGGGGAGGGCCTCCGATAAAAATCGTACCCTGGTTACGGACGATGATGGTTTCGTCGCTCATGGCAGGCACGTAAGCACCACCTGCTGTGCATGATCCCATGACCACGGCAATCTGAGGAATACCAAGGGATGACAGTCTTGCCTGGTTGAAGAAAAACCTACCGAAGTCGTACTTGTCGGGAAAAACATTGGCCTGTTCTGGAAGGAAGACGCCACCCGAATCAACCATATATACACAGGGCAGGCGGTTTTCCATTGCAACTTCCTGTGCCCTGACATGTTTCTTGATGGTTTCCTTTACATATGTCCCGCCTTTGACAGTGGCGTCATTTGCCACGATCACAGTCTCCTTGCCATGAATAACCCCGATGCCCGTTATAATCCCGGCAGAAGGAAACTCATTGTTGTAAAGTCCGTTTGCAGCCAGGGCCGAGAGTTCTATAAATGGGGTATTCTTGTCGAGAAGCAAGTCGATCCGTTCACGGGCGAGAAGTTTTCCACGCTCTTTATGCCTTTTAACTGCTGCCTCCGGGCCTCCCTGACGTACATCAGCAAGTTTCTGTTTAAAAGCGGAAAGCAGTGACATGAATTCTTCCTTATTCCGGAGAAACGCTTCGCTTTTAGTATCAATTTTACTTTCAATCCTGAACATGGGTTGTCTGGATGATATTATAATCTAATAAAAGTTAAGTATGTATATTTTTACATAAGAGACCCTAAAATTAAGAATAATTCTAATTTGTAACTTTGCATTTCAAAAATAACCAGCCGGAATGGCAGAAACTGCTGATAATCGAGATATTGCAACCGTTCTGAAAAAGTTATCGGACCGGGGACTATCCCCTGAGGAGCAGGAACCCGTCATTCGTGCATTTAACTTGTTGTCAGCCCAATGTAATAAAGATGGCAAACCCTATGAGATGAACCGCGCACGAGGCATTGCCGCTATCATTGTGGAAGAGATTTATCTCGGAGGGAAGGCAGTTACATCACAGCTTCTCATAAATCTTTACGAACGAAATATCATTGGTGATGAGCAGATCCTGACCGGGTTTGGCTCTTCTGTTTTGGAAATCCTCAGAGGCTTAAGAAAAATTAACAACCTTGACACGAAACAATTCAAAACAAATGCCGAGAATTTTATAAGGTTGATGCTTACCCTTTCGGATGATATCAGCATCATACTGCTACACCTGGGTCAGCGGATCTATGATATACGGCACATCGAAGATTTGCCTGAGGAAAAACGGGGAGTCCTGGCCGAAGAAGCGTCGCTGCTCTACACGCCCCTTGCACACAGGATAGGGCTTTACAGAATAAAAACGGAACTCGAGGACCGTGTACTTCTTCACAGAGAACCGGAAATATTTTCCGGGATTGACCAGAAACTTAAGGATATCAGCAGGGAACTGGAGGCCTACGCTGCCGGTTTTATCCTCCCTATTGAACGCCGGCTGAAAGAGAATGGGTTTGTTGCCGAGATCAGGAGCCGGGTGAAATCTGTCTCTTCCATCTGGAAGAAAATGCAGAAACAGCAGGTGGAGTTCGACAAGGTCTATGATCTTTTTGCCATCAGGATCATCCTCAGCAATACGATAGAAAGTGAACAATCAGATTGCTGGAAGGTTTACTCTCTTGTGACCGACATATACTCTCCCAATCCCAAAAGGTTGAGGGACTGGATATCTTTCCCGAAGTCCAACGGATATGAGTCTCTTCATGCAACCGTCGTTGGACCATCGGGGAGATGGGTCGAAATCCAGGTCCGGACAAAAAGGATGGATGAGGTTGCCGAGAACGGTTTTGCGGCACACTGGAAGTACAAGGCAGGTGAAAAACCGGACGCCCGCTCCTCCATGTTTGCCGTTATTCGAGAACTGCTTGAGAAACCCGGAAAGGCGTCGAACGAAATTGTTGTTACTGCGGATAAAAAGGCCCTCTATTCAGATGAGATATTCATCTTTACTCCAAAGGGCGATTTGAAAAAGCTGAAGGCTGGTTATTCGGTTCTCGATTTTGCCTGGGAGATCCATACCAAGGTGGGTTCGACATGCACCGGTGCTGTGGTGAATGGGAAGATGGTCCCCTTGAAATATATTCTCCGGAATGGCGATTCTGTTAAGATTCTTACCTCCAGGAACCAGAAACCCAATCCCGGATGGCTGGATATTGTCAAAAGTCCCCGGACCATTGCACGTATCAAGCATGCACTGAAAATGGAGACCTACAGGGATTCTGAGGTTGGTAAGGAGATCATCAAGCATAAACTAAATGCACTTGGAAAGGATCTGACTGATCCAATCATCAACCTCCTGATTGATGCATTCGGGTGCGAGCACGTTCTCGATCTTTATCAGAAATTCGGCGAAGGGAAGATCGATCCGTTGAAGATCAAGAAGGTTCTTAACTCACCAGAACCTGTTCCTGAAGTTCACCGGACAAGTGAAAATGCATTCCCGGAAAGGGTCTCTGAGGTCCTGACCGGCAGGGAGGATTTTGTTATTATCGATCCTTCCATCCGGTCCATTCACTACCAGTTTGCAAAATGCTGCAATCCTGTCCCGGATCACCCTATCTTTGCATTTGTAAGTGTTTCACAGGGTATAAAGATTCACCATACTACATGTCATAATGCCTACCAGCTGGTTACACGATATCCATACCGGATATTGGAAGCAAGGTGGAAGGAACCCATGAAAAGAGAAGAAAAAAAAGATGGAGCCCGTTCCAGTCATTAAGGTCAGAGATGTTTATAAATCGTTTAAGACTGTTCACGCGGTCAGGGGAATTGATCTGAGTATCGGATCCGGACAGTTTGTAGCGATCTTGGGCCCGAATGGTGCGGGAAAAACGACGTTGGTTGAGATGATCGAAGGGATGCAAACTCCGGACAAGGGAGAGATCCTCATCGAGAACAGACCCTGGAAGGGGAATGAGGCCTACCTGCGACGCATCCTGGGGTTATCTCTGCAGGAGACCCGTTTTATCGATAAACTGACTGTATGGGAAACGCTCCGACTCTTTGCAAGTTTTTTTAAAATAGGGAAAGATCGGTGCGATGAGGTGTTGCACCTGATCGGGCTTGAGGAAAAACGGAAAGCCTGGGTGGTAAACCTTTCGGGGGGGCAGAGGCAGCGCCTCGCCCTGGGGATCTCGCTGATCAATAACCCGAAGATACTGCTGCTCGATGAACCGACGACAGGCCTTGATCCGAATGCAAGGCACGAGGTCTGGTCTATTCTCCGGCAATTGAAAGAGTCGTCGCATACTTCGATGATCCTTACAACGCATTACATGGAGGAGGCAGAACAATTATGTGACTACATCATCATCATCGACCACGGAAAGATTTTGAAGGAGGGGACCCTTGATCAGTTGTTGGGGGAGGTTCCTGCGGATGTCAGGGAGAGCAATCACCGGAGCAGGAAGACTACCCTGGATGACCTTTTTATCTCATTAACCGGACGCCATTTGAATGAGTAAGTTCTGGATCAATAGCCAACTGTATCACCTGATACTAGCCAATGTCAGGGACCTGATTCGCGAGCCGGGAGTCCTTTTCTGGGGCACGGTCTTCCCCGTCCTCATGTCGCTGGGACTGGGCATCGCTTTCATGAGCAATAAAGAGGTCATAATCAATATTGCGGTGATTGGTGAGAAACATCTCTTCGAGGAAAAATCCGACAGCTCATCCCTCATTTGCGATTTCCTGAACAGGAATAAGGCCGTTACCGTGAGATCGGAGGAGGGAGGGATTTACAGGAAATTTGTTTTAAAGGATGAAAAACTGGGCAATACGATCTTCCTGTTTCACGGTCTGGACTGGAATCAGTCGATGATCCTGCTCAAAAGGGGCAATCTGAATATGATCATTGACGAAGTGCAGGGTAAGATCCAGTATCATTTTGATCCGAGGAACCCGGATGCACAGCTTTCCTATTTGAAACTGTCGAAAATCCTGGATGATCCCGGGAACAGACCCGTGGTCAGTGAGCAGGAAATAAGACCTCTTACCGTCACCGGTACGCGGTACATCGATTTTCTGGTGCCCGGACTGATTGCCATGGGCATCATGATGTCCACGCTCTGGGGAGTCAGCTACAGTATTATTGAAACCCGGTCGAAAAAGCTTCTTCGAAGGATGGTTGCGACCCCCATGAAGAGATCAAACTTTTTGATTGCACTGATCACCATAAGGGTCGCCTTGAATTTTTTTGAAGGATTGGTGCTTTTCCTTTTCGCGCACTTTGTTTTCGGCATTTCCATAACAGGCAACCCAATTGCCCTCATTTTTCTGTTCATTGCAGGGAATATGGCCTTTGCAGGAATCTCAATCCTCTGTTCATCAAATACGGCTAAAACTGAGATTGGGAACGGCCTGATCAACGCGATCAGCATGCCCATGATGGTCCTCTCTGGTATTTTCTTCAGCTATCATAATTTCCCGGACTGGAGCATTCCGGTAATCAGGATGTTTCCGCTTACCATGCTGGCCGATGGGATGAGGAGTATTTTTATCGAAGGAGCAGGGTTTACCGAGGTGATCATTCCTATAGTGATCCTTTCAGGTACAGGTATCCTCCTTTTCCTGTCTGGACTCAAAATTTTTAAATGGCACTGACCTTTTCGGGAACTGAGGCGTATACCAGTTCGGCAATGTCCATGACCTTTACCGGTGAAAGTTTGGAGAAGGTTTTTTTACATAAAGGGCAGGAGGTGACCAGGACCTCAGGATCATTTTTCAAAAGGATCCCAAGGGCCTCTTTCGTGATCTCATCCCGTTGCTGCTGACTTGAAGAAAAAATCCCGAGGCTTCCGCCACAGCAAAGTGCAGTAGCCTTTTCCTCTTCAGGCTGATCCAGGTAAGCGATCTCCTCAAGCAATTCCCTGGGGGCATCATAAACCTTGCACCCGCGGCCGAGATCACAGGGATCATGATAGGCTACACGCGTATTTTTACCCTGGAGGTGGATTTTACCCTTCCTGACCAGATCCAGGAGGAATTGTGTATGATGCTGGATCTGGATCGGCAGGTTATATTCTTCACGAAAGACACGGTAACAGATCGGGCAGGAGGTCACCAACAATTTGGCCCGTGTCTGGCGGATCATGAACTTATTGAACTCGATCAGTTCACTGGCCTGCTTGTCTTTCCCATTCAGCATCAGGGGACGCCCGCAGCAGACACTCCGGTCCTTGTCAAAAAACTGAAAGGAAATTCCCGAGGCTTTCAATACAGAAACCATCGACCTTGTAATAGAGGGGGTGAGATGCGACATGCAACCTGCAAAATACAACACCTCGCTGTGGTTCATGGCCCCTGGTTCAAGGTAAGTGAAGGCCGAATGATGACTTGTACTGAACTCCCTCCTTTTGATCATCCTGAGTGAGTCGGTCTTAATGCCAACCGGGCAGGTCTCCTGGCATCTTCCGCAGAGAAGACAGTTATGGGCAATTTCCTCCCTGACAAACTGATCGCGCATGTCGCGGATGAAATAGACAGACTGGCTGTCGGTGATGCCGGCGGTCCTGAGCTGACAAACGTCGATGCAGACACCACATCTTGAACAGGCATGAATTTCAACATCCGAATAACTGGAGAACCATTTCTTGGGCTGTATGTTGCAATGACGGAAAACGATCAGCAGAAGCTCGGTTGGAATATGCATATACCTCGAGTAGGGGAGCATAATAAAAAAAATACCAAGTGCAAGCGAATACCCCCACCATAGTCCATAGGCAATGAAAGGGGCAGGGAAGGGGGTTATTTTTACCAGAAGGTTTCCGAGTGGCTGTGTCATAAAACCACCTCCGCCTTCATAAAATCCTGCAGTATAGCTTTCGGCCAGCAGACGGAGAGGGAAAATCAGCCAGAGGCAGGCCAGGGCGATACGGTCTGTAAAGAGATGTTCGGTAGTTTTTCGCATTCCGAACCATTTCGAATGCTGCCTCTTGACGAGAGCAAGGAGGAGACCGCTCAGAACAAACAAGAGGAGCAGGTCCATGATAAACCTGAAAAAGGCCGGGACTGTGTATATCTCGAAAAACAGCACGAGCTTGTCGTGGATGAAGAATTTAAGGAAAATCGGATAGTAGGGAGCATTCAAGTGCGTCCCGCTGTATATCCTGCTTTCAAGGTTTCCCATGCCAATGAGCAGGAACCACCCGAGGGCAAATGACATATGCATATAGCCAAGCAACGGGTTTTGTTTCCACATCTTCCTGTGGATCAGGGCTTCCATAAAAATTTCAGAAAGAATTCCAAGAACCTGCTTTGGATTTCTTAAACCGGCGGCAAGTTTAATCTTGTCTTTGGGTGGCAGGGCCTTTATCCAGAAATAGAAACTCCGGGCGATGAAGAGAACGACATAGATCAACCCCAGGAAAAAGGGCAGAACGAAAAGGTTAAAGTTTATCATCCAAGTTGTTCAATTGCCCGGTTAATGGTAAGTATCAGGTTACGCATGTTGACCCCTCTCGGGCAGATCAGCTGGCATTTGCCGCAGAACATGCAATGCTGGATCTCTTTCTTGAGCAGGTGTGTTTCACCTCTTCTCAGGAAAGTATGAACCCGCCGGATATTAAAATCGACAAAATGACCGGCCGAACAGGTTGCCGTGCAGCTGCCACATCCGATACAGGTATTGAATGACGGATCACTGGCATTGAGAAATGCCAGCAGACGCTGATCATTGTGATCAATGTCAATTGTCCTGTCCTGAAGGATCGTATATCCGAATTTTTTCAACGCTTAGTCGAGTGATTTTAAATAGTTGTCGACCTGGAGCGCCGTGGCACGGGCATCAGAAATTGAACTGACGATGCTGGTTGGCCCTTTCACTGCTCCTGTCAGAAAAACCCCGGGAACGGAGGAGTGGTTGTCCATGGTATGTTCATCCATCGGTGCAAGAAACCCATCCGTCCCTGTTTTGAGCCCAAGCATAGCGGAAAGTCTGATGGTTTCTGCTGACGGGGTGAATCCCACAAGGAGAACCAGCAGGTCAACAGTCATTTTAAGCGGACGGCCTGTCAGGGTGTCTTCAGTTTTCACTAAAATGGAATGGTCTTCGTTTTCGGCACATTCCGAAATCCTTCCCCTGATAAAATTGATCCCGTACTTTTGCTGGGCTTCAAAATAGAGCTCCTCAAAATAGCGGTCAAACATCCGCAAGTCCATATAAAAACCGTAAATCTCAGCGTCGGGTAAGGCTTGTTTGATTTCGATCGCCTGCTTTACTCCGGTGACACAACAGACCTTGGAGCAGTAAAGATTTCCTACCTTTTCATCCCTAGAACCGACACAATGAACAATACCAATACGTCTGGGCTCTTTGCCGTCAGGGGTAACTACTTTATGTTTCACCCTAAACAGAGATTCGAGTTCAGCTGAAGTGATCACATTGTCATAGATGCCATAACCGTACTCCTCCTTTTTACGGGCATCGAAAAGATCATATCCAGTTGCCAGCACAATCGCCCTCCCCCTAACGGAGTCATTCGCTCCAAGCAATACAGTGAATTCCTTATTGTGGCTGGAAATCCCGGTGATACTGGCTTTATACATGATGTTTGCCTTGCCTTGTAACCCTTTTTCGGTAAAGCGTATTACCTCTTCGGCGGGCCTTAGTGTCGGAAAGAGCCGGTCCCAGTTTTTAACATGTCCCCCCGGGGAAGTTTCCTTTTCGATCAGTGTCACTGAGTGACCAAGTTCAGAAAGAGCTGTAGTGGCAGTCATTCCAGCCACCCCCGCACCAATGACAATGATTTCTTTGGGCATATCAGGAGAATTTAAGAAAACTGGGAAATTCGGGTTTTCCAAGTACTTTTCCTTCATTTCCCAGATACTTCTTTGAAAGGTCATAGGGAACACCCATTTTGTCCAGGAGGGGTTCAACAGGAACCTGGTGAACCTGCAGTCCAAGGTCCCAGGGGTCGAACCCGAGTATGATACCCGCCAGTTCTTCGTAAGTCAGCACCGGTATCCCATAACCGTTCTCACCATAAGTTACTCCTTCCATCTCGCTGATTGCGTACTGCCACCTGTCAAGAAACATCGGGCATCCCGGACAGTTGGTAAGAATAAAGTCTGGTTTGTAAGGCTGCATGGATTCAAATTTTTTCTTTGAACATGCAATGGAATAACCGCGATTTGCCTGTACAAGGTATTGCCTGAAACCGAACCCGCAGCAATGTCTTCTCTCCGGGTAGTCGATCACCTCACCACCCCATTCTTCGATCATGCCCGTAAGGACATAGGGATATTCGGCCCCCCCGATACCTTTGCTTGGGAACATCTTGGAATAATGACAGCCAATATGTTCAACAACTTTCAGTGGCTTTCCTGTTTCCGGGTTCACCAGGCGGAATTTGGCTTTCCCGGAAATTTCCGATCTGAATTTATAGATGATATCGCTTGCATGGGAAAGGTTTTCCGGGATTTTAAATTCCCTTCCTGTGGCCTTTCTGAGTGAAGCCCTGACACGGGTTTCCACTTCGGGAAAATGTTCCCAGGTATGTAAAATTTCCGTGTACAGGCCAAAGGAGGTTATACAGGAGGTTGCGAGATTTTTGTAACCGGATTCAGTCATCAGTGCAAATTGCCTTGCCACCATGGTCATGCTGGTCTCGAACGGGATAATATCGGAGTGGTAGCCAATTCCGGAACATGTGGTGTGAGAGGGATTCTCATAGACATCCTTTTTCAGTTCCTCCTGCATGATCCTGAGAAATGTTTTCTCAGATCCGGGGAAAAAATTTTGTCTTACGCAACTCCTGACATAAAAATAGTGATCACCCGCGATCTCCTTCTGATACTCATTCCATAACAACCGTTTTCCTTCAACTTTCATGATGACTGGGTGTGGTTCTTCCTGTTTTCAGTGTAGATGTGCTTGATGTATTCGCAATCAAGGCTTTCGTCAAGCTGCATACCCATCTCAGTCGCCTGTACCCTTGAAAAATCTTCGATCTTATTGAATCGTGAAATGGCTCCCGTCTCCTCAAAAATATTTCGGATTTCATCCAGGGCCTCCTGGGGAATTTTTCTTAAAATTCCGGGACCGGTCTGCTGATAGTTGGCCCCGAGACGCTCCATTACAGCCTCCAGGTTAGCGTGTTCCCACTCCCAGATCGGTCCCTGCTCCGGATGCATTTCAGGTAAAATGTTAGCGGGAAATAGGCAATAGCCGTATTTCAGGATCCATTCGCCAACCGTTCTTTTAATGACCAGCTGTTGCCGGCCCTTCTCCGATTCCACAAAATAGCCGAGTTCCTGGGAAAGCGACCGGAGCGCCGTGATCAGCAGGCCGGGGGCATTGCCTCTGGGGCAGCGGGTAACGCAAGACATACATTCACCGCAATACCAGATGGTATCGCTTTTCATTAATTCCTCGATCTTGTCGTCATCCCGGGTCTGGAGGATATCCACGATGAGTCTTGGCTGGTAATTATAAAATTCTGCAGCCGGACAGATGGCAGTACATGTCCCGCAATTCAGGCAGGCCTTGAGCCCCTCGACGAAACGGACATCCTTTGTTAGTGTGTTGTACAAGTAACCCATTGATGACAAAGATAAGTAAAAATGGAATGTCAGTTTTTTGTGAAAACAAAGGAAAGGATATTCGCACCCATCTGAAGTGCTTTGAGCCTTGTGGCTTCTGAATCCCCATGCACAGCCTGGTCCTCCCATCCGTCACCCAGGTCTGATTCATAGCTGTAAAAACAGACCATGCGGCCCTCATATATCAATCCGAATCCCTGGGGTGGCATATTATCGTGCTCATGGATTTTCGGGAGACCCCTGGGAAAATTATATTGCTGGTGGTAGATGGGATGGTTAAATGGAAGCTCAATGAAATCAAGCTCGGGAAATACCTTTTTCATCTGAGGCCTGATATATTTATCCAGTCCGTAATTATCGTCAATGTGAAGAAAGCCTCCGGCAATTAAATATTTTCTGAGGTTCTGTACCTCCTGGTCGGAGAATACCACATTGCCATGACCGGTCATGTGAACGAAAGGATAGTTTATGATCTCTGGATTGCCAACATCGATCGTTGCGATATCTTCACTGATATTTGTCTTAATATTCTGGTTGGCAAATTTAACAAGGTTGGACAAGGAAGTCGGATTGGCATACCAGTCTCCTCCGCCGCTGTATTTGAGAAGTGCAATCTGAAAAGATGGAGGGGTGAAGGAGGCAAAGAGAACAAGAAGAAAAAGTGGGATGACGGTTTTCATTGTTCAATGATGATTTAACAGGTTGATGGTATGGCAGGCTACGATACCGGCCGTTTCGGTCCTCAGCCGGCTGCTCCCAAGATTGACCGGCATAAATCCATTTTCTTTTGCAACTTCAACTTCTTTTGCCGAAAAATCTCCTTCCGGACCGATAAGGATAAGTACGTCTTTCCCGTGTTTGTATACTATTGAGAGGCCAGCTTCCCGGCCTGTTCCGCAATATGCGATGTACCTGACCCCACTGAAGTATTTCTGAACCAGTTCGGAAAATTGCACAGGCTGATTCATCTTTGGCAGAATTATCCTGCGGGACTGCTTCATAGCCGAGATGATTAGTTTCTCGAAGCGTGCATGTTTAACCTCTCTCCGTTCTGAATGCTCGCAGATCAGAGGGGTTATCTCGTCAATACCTATCTCAGTGGCTTTCTCAAGAAACCATTCAAATCTTTCATGGTTTTTTGTCGGTGCTATGGCAACATGAAGATGCCAACCTTTGCTGTCAGATCCCGGTAACTCTTTATCAATCGTGAGCCTGCATTTTTTCTGGTCCGGTGCATCGATCCTGCATTCAAAAAGATGGCCTTTGCCGTCGGTCAGGTGAACCACATCCCCTTTATTCAGGCGCAGGACCCTGATGCAGTGCCTTGATTCTTCTTCATCAAGTTCATGAAGCGAACCGGTGATATAAGGGGTATAAAAAAGCGGCATAATCGGCCAGGTAATAGTTGAACAGACAAAAGTAGTGATTATGGGTACAGGAAGCTCAGATTTTTACACCCGGATTTTTGACCATCGTCATCCTTTTATCGTTATAAAACCTGTTGACGTATATCATATAAAAGAGAAATCCAAGTAATAAGATGAGGGTGCAGGAGAGATACATGTTTTGTAATCCGATGGCCTCTGCAAGGATCCCGAGCAGCAGTGAACCCATTCCTATCCCGAGGTCAAAAGCAGTACTGATTGTCGCATTGGCTGCTCCACGACGTTCGATCCCAACCATATTGTTTACCATTGTTGTCATGGTGGGCATAAGGATGCCACTTCCCATACCGATCAGGAAAGCCGATAAAAGAAACCCGAATGGGGTTAGAACCAGGGCAAGCAGAACGAAGCCTGCCATTGATATCAGGAAACCCGATATCATTAGACCTTGTGGTCCCCTGGTGTCAAAGATCTGACCTGTGAAGAGGCGGGAGAGAAAGATCCCGATGGCGATGACAAGGAAAAACTGTCCGGTCCCGGTCAAACTCTCCTCCTTGGCATAAATCGTAATGAAAGAAATGACGCTTCCGTATGTCATGCCAAAGAGTATCTGTGGGATTGCCACTGGAACGCTCGTCTTCTCTATAAAACGGTCCCAGGTCATTCGCTTGGGGCCTTTATATTTCCTGATACCCGGAAAACGGACAAATAGAATAAGGAACCAGCCGGCCAGTGAAAAGAGGGCAGCGGTAAGGAACATGGCAGTAAATCCCGACAGTGCAAGAATGTATAAGGCGATCAGGGGGCCGATGGCCATGGATATGGTAAAAGACATACCAAAATAGCCTATACCCCGGCCTCTTTTATTTAATGGAATGATATCAACTACAGCCGTTAAGCCAGAAGTAGAGTTGATCCCCCATGCAAAACCATGAATGAATCTGAGTAAAAGCAGCATGGCAAAAGAGTGAAGGAGAGGATAGATGGCCAGGATCAGGGTGAAGATGGCAAAAGATCCGATATAGATCCATTTTCGTCCCCACAGATCCACAGCCATCCCTGTGAAGGGCCTGATGAGAAGGGCGGATATTGTGTAGGCCGCTAAAATATAACCGACATCATGCTTATGTGCTCCCAGCACATCAACAACATAGACAGGGAGGGTAGGCATCAGGAAATAGAACCCGATGGCCATGAAAAGGTTACCGAAAGCAAGAAGGATAAAATTCCTGTTCCATAACCTTCCTGTTCTGGGAGCATTCATGATGCTTCAGTTTGAAAAAAGAGCCTGTAAGAAGCTTATTGAAGGATAATTTTTTCGACCAGCGTAGCTTTTACAGTAGTGAGCCTCAGGTAATAGATCCCTTTAGCCAGACTGCCCAAATCCAATTGCCTGGTGGTCACCCCATTTTCAGTCGTGAACTGGTCGGAAGAAACCTGCTGCCCTTGGATGTCAAAGATGATCAAACCACAGTTTTCCTTCAGATCATTAATCGTGAGTGCCACCTTGCCGGTTGAGGGATTCGGGTAGAGAGAAACCCTGAGAGCATCTGTTGTCTGTTCTTTCACTCCGACAGGGCCGGCAATACTGATGTCGTTGATGAACAGGTTATTACCGTTACGGTTGTAAGATTCGAACAGAACCTTGATATTGCTGTTCCCTGCCCATGGTGAAAGGTCAATGTTATAGCATGAAACGCCGTAACTACCACCACACCAGTCGTTTGTAGATGCCGGGTAAAACTCTTCCATGGATGGTTCGTGAGTTACGAAAGTGTTGGGAGTGCCGTCAGGCCCTATTCCCCAAACCCTTGTCCAGGTATTTCCGCAGTCGGTAGAGATCCTGATGATCAGAGAGTCTCGGAGGGATGCCCTTTGGGCATAGGAATGCCTGAAACTCAGGGTCACGCTTGAATATCCAGAAAAATCCATTGCAGGAGAAATGAGCTGGTCACGCTTGTTCACACCTGAGTAATTGAAAAAATTCATCCAGGCTGCTTTGCTCCCATCTGAAACACCTGCAACCGTAATGGTATCCCAGGTTACGCTCAGGTCGGGATTCGATATGGTCCAATGGAGATATTCAAAACCCAGTGCAAAGTTTTCTTCAATCGGGAGACCCCAGCCTCCGTTGGCGATGTAACTGTACTTTGCTAGCGTTCCTGATCCTACTGCATTGTAAGCCGTTAAGGTGACATGATAGATTACCGGATCATTGAACTGTACAACCGGATTCTGACTGTTTTCGCTGGTTCCATCAAGATAGGTCACGGTGTTTGGATTGAATTGCCAGCTCCAGCTTGATGGACAATTTTCAGTCTTATCGGTAAAATGTACTTTCGATTCTTCGCAAAGAACATTCTGGTCAGCCGTGAAATTCACATCGGGCTTCATCGTATTGTTGACAACAATATAGCCTGTCTTTGTGATTGAGTCAGTACCGTTTGTGTTCCATGCTTTGAGGGTGACAGGGTAGGTGCCTATGGTATTGTAAACGATATTCGTCGGGTTTTTCAAGGTTGAAGCTGACGGGTTTCCACCAGTAAAGTTCCATTCAAAGTTTGTTGGCACCCCGGAAGAAAGATCATAGAAATCGATGCCGCAGGTTATTGGAATTTCAGTTTTTGAACTTGAGAAATCGGCAACAGGTAATCCATGATACATATCCGAACCCCACAATCCCCTTCCATAGGTGCTTGCACGGATGGCATCTTCACTAATCGTATCATTGTTGTAATAGATCTCAACTTCAGTGACCCTGCCGTTGGCAGGCAGTCCCTGGCTGAAAGAGATCCAGTCGGACATCGAAGAATCTTTGTAGTATATGCCAGCATCAGAACCTACGTATAAACCCTCCCTGGCGTTTTTGTAACAGGCTATCGTATTCAGGTTCACATTGGGTAATGATCCTGAGATATTTGTCCATGTTCTTCCCTTATCATTGGATTTGTAGACCTTTTTTGCGAGGGTCATGTAAACAACGTTTTCATCGACAGGGCTGCCAGCGAGGTCGGTCGGCGTACCGGATGCAGGAAGATAAGGGCTCAGATCATCCCAGGCCGGATTATTATCCATACAGTTATCCGTCCTGAAAAGTTTGTTGTCATACCTTACAGCGTATAGGATGTCGGTATTTGCCGGCGACTGTTCAAGAACAGACAGATCACTTGTATTGGTCCCGGCAAGTCTGTCTGAAATTTTATTCCAGGTAAGTACTCCTGTCTTTACATCATTGCACCTCCAGATATTTTTATATCCTACAAACATCACCTTGGGATCTGGTCTGCTCAGGATGAACGGGGTTATCCATGCTCCTTTTTCGTCAATTCCGAAAATTCCCTGACCGGCGATTTCCTTTTCAGCCCCATTGTTGTATCTCCGATAAATTCTGCCATAATAAATAGTGTGGTATGTGTATGCAGCATTTAAATAGTCAACGGCACACTCCATTCCATCTCCACCCCCTGTGGCAACCCACTCACTCGGTGAAAGTGTATAGGTTCCGTTATCCTGGAATCCGTTGATGACTTTATTCTTTACGGTCTGAGCCTGGCCTAATTTATAAATCTGTCCAATGGTCATACCTGCCGTATGATCGGTCCAGACCAGGCCTTCGTCATTGGTCGAATAGACGCCCCCATCATTCCCGGTATACAGCTTTCCGTCAACCGGAGAGTACCCGAGGAAATGACAATCGGCATGGACCGCAGGGACG
>JBAXRT010000012.1:0-33107 GCA_037131065.1 bacterium
CTCCAGCTCATGAAGGAAAACAAAGGTTCTGCAGGATGAGATCTCCTCGCCGAAATTCCTGATGTCGCTGAGCGTGGCATTTTGAGAGGGGAGTACTTTTGATTCGTAATCGATCATTACGGAAACCCTGAAATCCTTCGATGGCAGGGCGATCATCTCTACCTTCTTCTCCGGGTTAGTGTAAACGATGTTATGGCTGAGTTCAAAATATTTGCGCAAAGCTTTCTGTTCCACGATTCCTGTTGCCTGAAGGGCCTCCACATAGAACCTGGAACTCCCGTCGAGGATCGGGGTCTCTGACTGGTTCATTTCAACCAGCACATTATCGATCTCAAGTCCGGCCAGGGCAGCCAGGACATGTTCAACCGTGTCGATCCTCACCCCGTCCTGCTCTATGCTTGTACCCCGTGAAGTATCGACCACATTGTCAACGTCGGCATCGACCAGAACCTCATTGTTCAGGTCGGTCCGTTTGAATTTATACCCGTAATTCTCCGGAGCTGGCTTAAAGGTCAGGGTCACTTCATTACCCGTATGGAGCCCGACCCCGGAAATGGTCACCGGCTCTTTTATTGTTTTCTGTTTTTCGCTCATGCGTTGTTCAAAGTGTATTTAAAATTTCTATTTCCCGATCTTTTTTTCCAGGTGGTTGAGTCTTCGAACAATATCATCTAAATGTCTCCAGTGAATAAAGTTTTTCCGTGCCTTCATGATTTCGATGGCCGGGGAGCCTAGTACGATGGCGCCTTCCGTAAGGATGCTGCCCTCAATGCCCGACTGTGCGCCGATCTTGACATTGTCGGCGATGGTGAGATGTCCCACAATGCCAACCTGTCCTCCGATCAGGCAGTTCCTGCCGATCTTTGTTGATCCTGAGATCCCGCTCTGTGCAGCGATAACCGTATTCTCACCGATTTCGACATTATGTGCCACCTGGATCAGGTTATCCAGCTTGACCCCCTTCCGGAGAATGGTTGAGCCGAGGGTTGCCCGGTCGACCGTTGTATTGGATCCGATCTCAACTTCATCTTCTATCACCACATTCCCGATCTGGGGAACTTTCTGGTAATTATTATCAGCCTGCGGTGCAAAGCCAAAACCGTCGGAACCGATGATCACCCCGGAATGAAGGGTGCAGTTGTTCCCGATCACACAGTCGCGGTATATTTTAACCCCGGGGTAAAGGATCGTGTTGCTCCCCACGGTAACTTTGTTACCGATGTAAACCTGCGGGAAGATCGTGACATTATCACCGATAACAACCTCTTCGCCTATAAAACTGAACTCGCCTATGGCGCAGTTACTGCCGGTTTTGGCGCTTTCTGATATGAAGGAAAGTTTGGAGATGGTCTTTGCCCCTGTCTGGACACTCCCGTACTTTTCCAGCAGCATCGCGAAGGCTGAGTAGGCATCTGCCACCCGGATAAGCGTTGCAGCGATCTCCTGTGAAGGAACGAAATCATGATTCACCACCACGATAGATGCCTTTGTAGTGTAAATGAAAGGCGCATATTTCATATTGGCCAGGAAGGTCATGGTTCCCGGTTTCCCCTCTTCTATCTTGGAAAGGTTGGAAACCCTCACTTCGGGATTTCCGTCGACCGTACCATTCAGAAATGCGGCAATCTGCCCGGCAGTAAATTCCATTGGCTGTTTCAGGTTGAAAGGTAAAGAGGGCGCAAGTTACCAAAAATATTTAATCCGGGAAAAATTATTTTTTCAACAGGTTGATTATAAAATATTTACATCCTTAGGATGGCAAAGCACATATTTGCTCACCGTGGTTGGAAGGACGGCAATATTCAGCTGTTCCGAAGCCTCTGAAATATCAAAGAGGGAGTCTTTTCCCATGAGGATCTTGATCTTGTCGTGCTTGGGGTTGTAAGCCTTGTTTTCAACCTTTTCCATCTGGACGAAGTAATCCGTTTCGGCTCCTGTGAGATGGTATTTCCTGGCAGTTTGCTCTTTAATCATCATGATGTAAGCAGGATCGAACGGTTCGTTCTGCATCTCTGCCCTGAAAAGTCTCCGGTTGGAAAGGAAGCCCGAAAGAGTGGAGAGGATTGGATCGGGATGGTCCACCCAGACTTTGAGGGAGGCCACAATGTCGAAATCGTCAAGCCTGGAAAAGTCGTCAAGCCAGCCCTCATCCCTCAGAAAGTCCTCTCTGAGGACGCGGTTCCTGAGGAATTTCTCAAACGTCGGGGTGGCAAAGAGGGGTTCACCCTTTTCTCCAAGAAATTTTGCTCTCCGGAGGGTATTCACAAGCATCATGTCGGCGGAAAGCACCGCACGATGGAGGTATACCTGCCAGTACATCAGCCGGCGGGCAATAATGAACTTCTCGATCGAGTAGATGCCTTTCCCCTCCACAACCAGTTCATCGTTGCATACCGTAAGGGTGTTGATGATGCGGTCGGTGCTGATCACACCTTCATTTACGCCGGTGAAGAAGCTGTCGCGCGAAAGATAGTCGAGCCTGTCCATGTCGAGCTGGCTGGATACAAGCTGGTGAAGAAATCTTTTGGGATAGGTCCCGCTGAAGATCCGGCAGGCCACGTCCAGTTTTCTGTCAAAGAGCTTATCCAGTGATCCGATGAAAAGTTTAGAAAGATCTTCATGGGTCAGGTCGGTTACGATCGACTGTTCCAGCGTATGTGAGAAGGGTCCGTGACCAATGTCGTGCATCAGGATGGCCAGCCTGACTCCCACCGCCTCCTCCTCAGTGATCTCAACGCCTTTGGAGCGGAGAACGGCAATGGCAAGTCCTGCCAGGTGCATGCTTCCGAGGGCATGCTGGAACCGGGTGTGGTGTGCAGAAGGGTAAACATAATAGGTAAGCCCGAGTTGTTTGATCCGCCTGAGACGCTGCATGAAGGGATGCTCCATGACGTCGAAAATAAGATCATCAGGGATGGTGATAAAACCGTAAACAGGGTCGTTGATGACCTTGCGTTTATTGGTTGGCGGCAAATTCCCGTACATTTGTTAAAGAATTATAAAAAACCCGCTTTGGCACAATAAAAGCAATATTACGACATTTATACATAACAAAAAAGGAAGCATGGACAAGGTGAACATTTTATGGGTTGATGATGAGATAGATCTGCTGAAGCCACATATTATTTTTTTACGTGAAAAGGGATACGAAGTAAGTACTTCCAACAATGGCCAGGAGGCGCTTGAGATCGTCAGGTCGAAGGTGCTCGATATCGTTTTTCTCGATGAACAGATGCCCGGAATGTCGGGGATCGAGGTATTAATGAAGATCAAGAGTGAATACCCGGGTCTTCCTGTAGTGATGATCACCAAGAGCGAGGAGGAGTCCATCATGGAAGATGCCATCGGCTCCAACATTGCCGATTACCTTATCAAGCCGGTAAATCCGAACCAGATAATCCTCTCCCTGAAGAAGAACCTGGAGAACAAGAAGATCGTCAGTGAAAAGACCTCCTTCCAGTACCAGCAGGAGTTCAGGAACATCGGTATGGAGATCAGCAACCGGCTGAATTTTGAGGAGTGGATCGAGGTTTATAAAAAGATCACCTACTGGGAACTCAAGCTTGGCCAGTCAAGTGATGACGGGATGAACCAGGTCCTCAAGATGCAGAAGGATGAGGCCAACCAGGTCTTTTCAAAGTTCGTAGAGCGTAATTACGTCGAATGGGTCAATGGCAAGTCAGCCAACCGGCCCATTCAGTCTCACAACCTTATCAAGGAGAAGATCTTCCCTCTGCTCGACGAGGACAAGCCGCTCTTTGTGATCCTGATCGATAACCTGCGCTTTGACCAATGGAAAGTACTCCAGCCAACCCTTGAAGAGTATTTCCGGGTTGATAAGGAAGATATCTATTACAGCATTCTGCCCACAGTGACACAGTATGCACGCAACGCTCTGTTTTCCGGTCTGCTTCCGACAGAAATTGAACGGAAATATCCGAAATTCTGGGTCAATGAGGATGAGGAGGGGACGAAGAATAATTTTGAAGGGGAATTGCTCGGCGAACTGCTGAAAAGGTATGGCAGGGATATAAAACACTCCTATTACAAGGTTTTAAACCAGGCATACGGGAAAAAACTGGTGGAGCTGATGCCGAACCTGATGGTGAACCGTCTGAATTTCATCGTTTACAATTTCGTCGATATGCTATCCCATGCCCGTACGGAGATGGAGATCATCCGCGAACTTGCCGACGACGAGAAGGCCTACCGCTCCCTGACGGTAAGCTGGTTCCAGCACTCCCCGCTGCTTGAGATTTTCCGTTTCATCGCCGGGAAGGATGTGAACCTGGTCATTACCACCGATCATGGTTCCATCAGGGTGGGAAACCCGGTGAAGGTGCTTGGCGACCGCAATACGAATACCAACCTGCGGTACAAAACCGGAAGGGCGCTGAAGTATGAGCGGAACGAGGTTTTTGAAATAAAAAACCCGGCAGATGCCTATCTGCCAAGAACAAATGTCAGCTCAAACTATATCTTCTGCAGGAATGATGATTTCTTTGCCTACCCGAACAATTACAATTACTACGTGAACTATTACAAAAACACTTTTCAGCACGGCGGCGTCAGTATGGAGGAGATGTTGATACCGTTTATCAGCCTGAAGAGGAAATAGATAAGAAGTGACGAGTAATACGAATGACGAATGACTAATGACGAATGACTAATGACTTTTACTTGTCAAACCGTCAATGATCTTTCAGCTGCAGCAAAGCAGCTGCTATCCGGATACCCGGCCTCTCGCGTTTTTGCTTTCTATGGTCAGATGGGAGCCGGGAAGACCACCTTCATAAAGGCAATATGCCGTCAGCTGGGAGCAAATGAAATTGTTCAGAGTCCCAGCTTCGCCATCATCAACGAATATACCACTCACTCAGAGGAATCTCTTTATCATTTTGATTTCTACCGGATAAAAAGGGCCGAAGAGGCCTTCGATATCGGATATGAGGAGTATATCTATTCCGGCTCTTACTGCTTCCTCGAATGGCCCGAACTGATTGAACAACTTCTTCCTGCAGATGTCATCAAAGTGACCATTGCCGTTGAACCCGACGGCTGCCGGAAGATTGAATTTTAGTTCGACTGCCGACTTTTTTTTCGTATCTTCGTCTAAATTTTACCCGGAATGGAAGAACAACGCCCTTCAAATGTCCGTTTCTCCCCGGCAGACCGGCTGATGCCGCAGGAGGAGATGCTTGAAGTAGCCCGTCAGCGTAGCAGTCTCACAATCGGTGTTCCCAAAGAGATCTCATTGCAGGAAAACCGGATCTCCCTTGTTCCCGACGGGGTCGCTCTCCTTTGCCGAAATGACCACCAGGTCATTATGGAGGCGGGGGCAGGGCTCTCCGCCCACTTCACCGACCATGAATACAGCGAGGCCGGTTGCCGGATCGTTTCTACCAGAGAAGAGGTTTACAGAGCCGATATCATCCTTAAGGTTGCCCCTGTCACAAGGGAGGAATTGGAATTATTACGTCCGAAGCAGACCTTGATATCAACCCTGCAGATGGCGATCCAGTGTGAGGATTTTTTCCGGGGACTTCTCGCGAAAAAAGTTACTGCCCTTGCTTTTGAGATGATCCGCGACAAAACCAACCTGCTGGCTGTGATCCGTGCCATGAGTGAGATCGCTGGCAGCACCGCCATCTCCATTGCATCTGAGTACCTGGCCGACCCTGAATATGGCAGGGGAAAAATGTTCGGCGGTTATACAGGGATCAGGCCATCGGAAGTGATGATCATCGGCGCAGGGACCGTTGCGGAATTTGCTGCGAGGTCTGCCCTCGGACACGGAGCCCTGGTTAAAATTTTCGACAATTCCATCTACCGGTTGCGCCGTATCCAGACAAACCTGGGACAGCGTGTATTTACATCAATCCTTCATCCGAAGGTACTACTGGAATCAATGCGCTCTGCCGATGTAGTCATCGGAGCCATCCACTCCTATGAAGGAAAAACCCCGGTCATCATCACCGACGAGATGATCAGGGAGATGAAGGAGGGTGCGCTCATCATCGATGTAAGCATCGACCAGGGCGGTTGCTTTGAGACCTCCAGGCCCACAAGCCACAGCGATCCTGTGTATACGATTCACGGGGTTACCCATTACTGTGTCCCGAATATCCCCTCCAGGGTTCCGCATACCGCATCACAGGCATTGAACAATATCTTTGTCCCGATCATTCTTGACATGGGAAGCCACGGTGGTGTTGATAACTTGCTGAAAGCCGATCACGGGGTGAGACAGGGAGCTTATATTTACAACGGTACCCTGACGAACCTGTTCATCAGTAAGCAGTTCAATCTGCCATTCCAGGATATTGATCTCCTGATGGCTGCTTTTCACTAAAAAGGACCTGCTGGCATGAACCTTTCCGGAAGAATCACAACCACCGACCGAACCCGTATCTTCTGCGGGGATTCACTCGTTCCTGTTGGTTCGTTTCTAAAATCCGCAGGGCGATCCGTTTCCAGGATCATTGTGCTGGTTGATGAAAACACCGGACGCCACTGCCTTCCAGTACTTAGGCAGGCCACCCCTCTGCTTGATAGCGCATTCGTGCTTGAAGTTCCGGCCGGGGAGGAGACCAAAACCCTTCATACAGCCATGAAGATATGGGAAGAACTTCTCGCTGCCGGTGCCGACAGGAAGACGTTGCTGATAAACCTCGGAGGAGGGATGATCACAGATCTCGGCGGATTTATTGCAGCCGGGTATAAGCGCGGAATCTCATTTGTCAACATTCCAACAAGTCTCATCGGACAGGTGGATGCAGCCATCGGCGGAAAGACTGGTGTGAATTTCAACGGGATCAAGAATCAGATCGGGTTCTTTCACGTTCCGGCTGCCATCTTCATCTTTCCCCCTTTCCTCGAAACATTGCCTGAAGAACAGCTTCGATCGGGGATGGCCGAGATCATCAAGTGCGGACTGGCCGGGGACCCTGATCTCTGGCACAAAGCCAGGAAGATACCTTCAGCCCAATGGCTTTCAATACATAAAAAAAAACTTTCTGACCTGATCTCAGGAACGGTAGCTTATAAAAATTCAGTCGTTAAGAGAGATTTCCGGGAAGAGGGTTTGCGTAAAGTCTTAAATTTCGGCCATACGATCGGCCATGCACTTGAATCCTTCTCTCATATGCAGGGAAGGAGGCCCCTGCTTCACGGCGAGGCAGTTGCCATCGGGATGATCTGCGAGAGCTATCTCTCGAACCTCAGGCATGGGCTGGATGCTTGTGCCCTCGAAGAGATAAGGGATACCCTGGATAAGCTCTTTCCCAGTTTTGACTTTTCGCAAAACGATATTCCGGTCCTGATCTCCCTCATGGAACACGATAAAAAGAACCGTGACGGGAAGATTGGTTTTACACTGCTCAGGGGGATCGGCGCTTCCCGCATCAACCAGTCCTGCGATCAAACCGAGATAAGGGCATCACTTGAATACTATTTAAATGATTCGAGCAGTTGAAAACCCTGACCATAAGCAAACCGGATAAGAAACTGAAGGGAAGGATCTCTCTTCCCACCTCCAAATCGGTGAGCAACCGGTTGCTGATCATGCAGGCAATTTCCGGTTTGGAGTTTCCTGTTGAGGGACTTTCCGGCTCTGACGACACAATGCTGCTGCAGAAACTTATTTCTGGGATTAAAACAGTCAATGCGACGAAGCGGATCATTGAACTCGACACCCAGAATGCCGGCACTGTCATGCGATTTCTCACGGCAGTTCTTTCCATCAGACCCGGTAAATGGATCCTGACAGGATCGGAACGGATGAAGCAGCGGCCGGTCTGGGCACTTGTGGATGCCCTTCGGGACCTCGGGGCCGATATCGAATACCTTTCCCGGATCGGATTTCCCCCGTTGCTTATCAAGGGAAAACCATTACCTGGAGGGGAGACTGCCATTGAATCGGGCGTCAGCAGCCAGTTTTGTTCCGCCCTCCTGATGATTGCGCCTTACCTCCCCGAGGGCATGGTGATCCACCTGAAAGGACAGGCTGTTTCCGTGCCCTATATCGACATGACCCTGCGGATGATGGAACATTTCGGGGCCCGTTTGAGAAAAACACGTCACCAGATCCGCATCAGGCCCGGGGTATACCTTGAAAAATCCTTCACCGTTGAGGCTGACTGGTCGGCAGCCTCTTTCTGGTACGAAGCCGCAGCCCTGGCCGATGAGGTCGATCTTGAACTGATCGGTCTTAAAAAAGAGAGTTCCCAGGGGGATTCCATCCTGGCAAAGGTCTATCACGATTTCGGCGTGAATACCGAATACACTGCGGAGGGAGTCCGCCTCACAAGGTCCCGGAAAAAAATCGATGGCTATTATTTTAATTTTTCCGATTACCCTGATATTGCTCCCCCTGTGATCACTACCTGCGCACTTCTCGGACTCCGGGGGCGTTTTGAAGGACTTATGGGGCTTAAGATCAAGGAGACAAACAGGCTGCTGGCGCTGAAAAACGAGTTTGAAAAGCTCGGGCTCTCATTATCTTATGATAATTCCCAGGGCATGATCCCTGTACTGGATCTCAAACCGTCGAAGCTGAAGACGAGGATCGAACAGCCGATTGAAACATATGGCGACCACCGGATGGCGATGACCTTTGCCCCTGTGGCACTGAAAACCGGATCGATCCGTATCACCAACCCTGATGTTGTGGGGAAGTCTTATCCCGATTTCTGGACTGACCTGGAATCTGTTGGATTTGAATTAAGGTGATAACTTGTTAATTAAGAATTAGGAATTAAGAATTAGGAATGCGGTTTTATTTTCTATTTTTGAAAACTCTTAATTCTTAATTTTTCATTCTTAATTATTAGGCATGATCGTCGATATTTTCATTCCCTGTTTTGTGGACCAGGTTTACCCTGAGACGGGAATGAACATGGTGAAGATACTGGAAAAACTTGGCGTTGATGTTCATTACAACGGTAACCAGACCTGCTGCGGCCAGATGGCTTTCAACAGCGGGTTTTGGGATGAGGCCAAGAAGATGGGAGAGAAATTTCTCAATGATTTTCCTAACGACAGGCCTGTCGTCGGTCCATCAGCTTCCTGCATCGGATTTATCAAAAATTATTATCACTGGCTCTTTCACAACACCGCCTGCCATCTCGAATATAAGCAGTTAAAGAAGAATTGTTTTGAGTTTACCGATTTCCTGGTAAATGAACTGAAGACCGAGGATGTCGGCGCTGTCTTTGAACATGTGGTCACCTACCACGACTCCTGTGCCGCCCTCCGGGAATATGGCCTGAAGGACGAGCCGCGGAAGCTCCTCAGGAATGTGAAAGGCCTTGAGCTGAGGGAGATGAAGGACAATGACGTCTGCTGCGGTTTCGGGGGAACCTTTTCGGTGAAGTTTGAACCGGTATCAACGGCCATGGCAGAGCAGAAAGTAGCCAGGGCGCTCGAAACAGGGGCCGAATTCATCGTCTCCACCGATTCCTCCTGCCTGATGCACCAGCAGGCATTTATCGACAAGCACTCCCTGCCCATCAAAACGATCCACATTATTGATATCCTCGCCTCCGGCTTGTGATTTTCCTTGTATGACGACTGATAAATATTGCGGAATGATTGCGGCAGAGTTGAACCTCGCCACCGCTTTTGTAAAAAACACCATCACACTCCTCGGTGCCGGGGCCACGATTCCTTTCATTGCCCGTTACCGCAAGGAGATGACCGGCAGTATGGATGAAACGGTTATCATGGCAATCCGCGACAGGCTGGCCCAGCTGAAGGAGCTTGATGCACGCCGCGAGACAATAATTAAATCGCTCACTGAACAGGAAAAACTCACTCCGGAACTGGAAAAGGCCGTGACTGAGGCTTCTACCATGACCGAACTCGAAGATATTTACCTCCCGTACCGTCCAAAGCGCAAGACCCGCGCGAGCATGGCAAAAGAGAAAGGACTCGAACCTTTGGCGGAGGTCATCTTCTCACAGAAATTTGACAATGTGGAGCAGAGGGCCGCCGAGTTTATCGACCCGGAAAAGGGAGTGAAGGATGCGGATGAGGCCATCTCTGGAGCCTCCGACATTATCGCCGAATGGATCAGCGAACACGGCTTTGCCCGGAAAAGGATCAGAAACCTCTTCCAGAGGGAATCATCGATCCGTTCGAAGCTGGTCAAAGAGAAAGAGGAGGAAGGAGCCAACTACCAGATTTATTTTAATCATGAGGAGCCGCTCTGGCGCTCCCCGTCGCATCGTATCCTCGCGATGTTCAGGGGTGAAAGTGAAGGATTTCTAAGGGTTTCCGTCGAAGTGAGCGACCAGAAGGCCCATGAGATCCTCGACAAGATATTCGTAAAGGGGAATAACCGATCTTCGGAAATAGTCAGAAACACCATCACCGACTCCTGTAAAAGACTCCTTTTCCCTTCCATGGAGACTGAGATGAGGAACTGGGCCAAGGCAAGGGCCGATGAGGAAGCCATCCGGGTCTTTGTCGAGAACCTGAGGCAACTCCTGATGGCTCCGCCCCTCGGGCAGAAAAATGTGCTTGCCATCGATCCGGGCTTCCGGTCAGGGTGCAAGATCGTATGCCTCGACAGGCAGGGAAAACTTGTTCACAATGAGACCATTTTTCCGCATCCGCCACAGAATGAAGTTAAGGAGTCGATTCACAAGATCAAGAGCCTGGTCAATGCCTATAAGATCGAAGCCATTGCCATCGGAAATGGAACTGCCGGAAGAGAGAGTGAACGGCTTATACGCAGTATACCCTTTGAGAAGGAACTTATCGCATTGTCGGTAAATGAGAGCGGCGCTTCGGTCTACTCGGCTTCGGCGGTTGCCCGGAAAGAGTTTCCCGATTATGATGTTACGGTAAGGGGTGCGGTCTCGATCGGAAGAAGACTGATGGATCCCCTCGCCGAACTGGTTAAGATCGATCCGAAATCGATCGGGGTTGGACAATACCAGCATGATGTGGATCAGCCCGCCCTTCAGAAGAGCCTTGAAGATACTGTCGTAAGCTGTGTCAACAAGGTGGGGGTGGAGATCAATACAGCCAGCGAAGAGCTGCTTACCTTCGTTTCAGGTGTCGGTCCCAACCTGGCAAAGAACATCATTGATTACCGCAATAAAACAGGTCCGTTCCGTTCCAGGGCGGAATTCAGGAAGGTGACCCGTTTCGGGGAGAAGGCCTTTGAGCAGGCAGCAGGATTTTTAAGGATCCGCGATGCAGAGAACCCGCTCGACCGAAGCGCCGTTCATCCTGAGAGTTACCATGTGGTGGACAGGATGGCTTCAAAGCTGAAATGTACCGTGAACGACCTGATCGAAAAGACAGGTCTGAGGATCCAGCTTAAGCCGGAAGAGTTTGTCGATGAAAAAGTCGGACTGCCCACACTTCAGGATATCATCCAGGAGCTGGCAAAACCAGGTCGAGATCCGCGCCAGCAGTTCGAGATGTTCGAGTTTGACAAGAACGTTCACTCCATCAGCGACCTGCGGAAAGGGATGCGCCTGCCGGGGATCGTCACAAATATCACTAACTTTGGCGCCTTTGTCGATGTCGGGGTTCACCAGGACGGGCTCGTGCACGTAAGCCAGATGGCCGACCGTTATGTGAAAGACCCGAACGACGTAGTCAAGCTGAACCAGAAAGTGATGGTGGAGGTGACCGATATCGACATCCCGAGGAAACGGATACAGCTTACGATGAAAGGACTTAATACTAAGAATGACGGCTGAACGTTACTATTTAAGTGACGAATGACTAATGACGAGTGACGATTGATTATGACCAATGACTTAATGACCTGATGACTACCCGTTTAACTAAATACACTCTTTTACTTCTGCTTGTGCTGCTTTTCTCCGGTGAGGCCGTTGCCCAGAGAATCCTCGGGGCCTTATCGGTCGGGATGAACCTTACGCAGGTGGATGGGGATAACTACTATGGCTTCCGCAAAGTGGGACTTAATATCGGTCCTCAGGTCATTGTTCCTTTCGGGAAAAAGAAAATTTGGTCCGTTAGCATGGAACTGCTCTATTCTCAGAAGGGGAGCCATCACTCCGGTGAATATGATTCAACAACCTATAACTTAAAAATGGATTACCTGGAGATCCCTGTGATGGTCCACATTACAGATAAAAAGCTGATCTCCGGGGGTGTGGGGTTTTCCTACGGGCAGCTCATTAACTATAAGGAGACCCAGAATTCATTTTACGACAGCATCTATACTTACAAAACCAGCCTGAACAATTTTGATGTCAGTGTCCTTGCTGAATTCCAGATAAGGATCTGGAATCGTCTCTGGGCGGGGGTCCGCTATCAGTATTCTATGGTTCGCCTTCGCGAGGTTGAGATCAATGAACCGGGCGTCTATCCCAAGAACCCTGAAACCCGATACCAGTTCAACAACGTGATCAGCATCCGACTCACATGGGTTTTCAACCAGGAGGTGCCGGGCAAGGTAAAGAAAACTTCCGAAAGTCAGCAATGACAATCTCCATCCTGAAATCTTAAAATGAATTCACAATATGAAAAAAATTTTCCATCTGATCCTGATCATAGGGATTACTTCCTTGATCGCAACTTCTGTTAGTGCACAGTGGAGCACTAATCCTGCCATCAACAATAACATCTGCAATCTTGCCGGTGAACAGGTTATTCCGAAAGTTGCAACCTGCTCGAATGGGGACACCTACATTGGCTTTTTTTCAAGCGAGAATGGGAATTATAATGTCCGACTCCAACGTCTTGATGTATTTGGGAATGAACTCTGGGAGCAGAATGGAATTCTTATCAGCAACCATACTCAGGAAACCTGGCTTACCGACTGGGATATGACTTGTGATAATGCCAACCACGCAATTCTGACTTTTAATGATATCCGCACGGGGAATACCAATGTGGTTGCTTACCGCATCTCACCCGAAGGTGTTTTCGTATGGGGAGCCGATGGTATTTTGCTTTCCAACAATACTGCCTTCAACGTAGCACCGAAAGTTGTCACCACGTCTCAGGGCAATACGGTTGTTGCCTGGAGCGACTTGGATCACATCATTATCCAGAAGATCAATCCTTCTGGAACCCTTCTCTGGGGAGCCAGCGGCATAACCCTTAGTTCGGCCAACCATCTTACCTGGCCACAACTGATGCCAGTAGGAACAGATGATGTACTCCTTAAATATTTTGATGACATTGGATCGGGCAGCGCGCCAACCCGGCACGTCTATGCCCAAAGGTACAACTCCTCAGGATCACCGGTCTGGGCCTCTCCCGCTGCCATTTCAACAGCCGGTGGAATTTCAGCGTGGACACAGATATTTCCCTTTATCAACGATGGCAGCGATGGCTTTTACATTGCCTGGCACGACGACCGGAACAATGATACGCGGGCCAGCGTTTTTGTACAGCATGTCAACTCCTCAGGCGCTGTTCAATTCATAGCCAACGGAGTCGAAGCAACAACGGCATCCTCAATGAACCATTTTTACCCCACATTGGCGCTTCCTCCGGGATCAACCGATGTTTTTGTATACTGGAACGAAATGAATAGCTTACAGACTCAGTGGGGAATATTTGGACAAAAAATCTCTTCTGCAGGTGTTCGTCAGTGGACTGCGACTGGAAAGATCTTTGTCCCGGTTTCAGCTACGGATGTTTATCCATTAGCTGCAAAGAACACCCCCACAGATATGGTCTTATTTTATGAGGAGTACACAAATGCAATGGATGGGATCATCAAAGTCAAGCGCATTGCCAGCGACGGGACATATATATGGTCGCCATCGGACAGGACATTGTGTTCGGCTGCATCATCGAAAATTCATACAGTTATTAACGACTATGCCAATGGTCAATGGATAGCCAGTTGGGAAGACGATCGTAACGGCGACATTGCCGATCTGTATGCCCAGAATATAAAGCTCAACGGAGATCTTGGACCTGTTGAACTTAATTATGGTACTATTTCAGGAACGATAACCCTGAATGGGGGTTCAGGTGATCTGACCCAGGTGCTCGTACAGGCTGGGAGTTACAGCACAAATCCCGACGCAACAGGTTTTTATTCAATGTATGTTCTCACAGGAACCTACACTGTTTCTGCCTCCCTGACCGACTATTTCCCGGCAAGTCAGACCAACGTGGTGGTTACTACCAATCAGACTACAACAGTTAATCTTACCCTTAACCATATTCCGGCAGGTTTTATCGAGGGAGAGGTCACCCTTGTTGGCGGATCAGGATCGGTGAGTTCGGTACTGGTCAGCGCGGGCTATTCCACGACCAATCCGGGTACGAATGGTCATTATATTCTGGAAGCGCCCGTGGGAACCTACAATGTAATTGCCACCCTTTCTGCCTACATTCCAGATACGGTATTCAATGTAGTTGTTACCGACGGTCAGACAATAAGCGGGGTGAATTTTACCCTCGATCTGGCACCGACAAGCGGTTTGGTTACCGGAACAGTAACCCTGAATGGGGGTGACGGTGATGTGACACAGGTGGTAATCAGTACAGGTTCGTATACAACAAATCCGGATGTAACAGGATTTTATACACTGGAACTGCCAATCGGGAATTATGATATCTTTGCCAGCTTAAGTGGTTATGTTACTCAGACCGCCATAAATGTTCCGGTAGTTGGAGCGCAAACCACTACGGACATCAATTTCATTTTACCTTTGAACAGGGCAGATCTGGTCTGCCTGGCGCGAAATCAATACGGTTCGATTCTTAACAACGTGGATATTTCCATCGAAGGGCCTGAGGGGCCTTATAACGGTACGATCCTCAATGATTCCCTTACATTTCTTCAAGTTCCCTATGGAACCTATTATGGAACGGCGAGTTATAATTCAGGCGGTCCGGTTTTTTCAGATACCATCGTAGGGGATAATAACCATCACCTGATTTTTACTTTCAACATTACCGGAATCAGCAAAACAGATCCGGTTGGAGGGATTCAGGTTAATCCGAATCCTGCCGGACCTAATAGTTTTGTCCTGGTAACTATACCGGAATCCGGAGAATGTGTTTTCTCTCTGGTTGATGTCAGAGGGATCATCGTTAGCTCTGGGAAATTATGTGAATCAAACGCCGGTCAGCACAAACTTAAAATGAAAGAAATTACAGGCAACCTGATATTGTCACCCGGATTATATTATCTAAGGTTTAACAATGAAAAAGGATGGGAAAAAGCATGTACCATCCTCTATTCAGGGAAGTAACATCTGAGGGGTCCTTCACATGGCGAATGTTCTCGGCAATGGTCATAGGATTCTTTTCAGCAGCCTGAGTTTATGCGTGTACTGATGCAACTGTTCGTGGTAAATGCCTTCGTGGTCGATGGTATCGATACGAACCTGTCCTGAACAATGAAGGATCCGGTTGCGGTCGATCAGCAGTCCAACATGGGTGATGTTCCCTTCTGCATCATCAAAAAAGGCAAGATCTCCGGGGAGCGCCTCATCCAGCAGGCTGATCACCTCTCCCTGAAGTGCCTGTTGCTTCGCATCGCGTTGTAGTTTTACCTTTTTCATCTTATAAACAACCTGGGTCAGGCCTGAGCAATCAATTCCGAAAGGAGAACGGCCGCCCCAAAGGTAAGGGGCATGCAGGTAAAGCATGGCATCATGCATCATGGCCTGTTTGATATCCAAAACATCCTGCGGGCTTTCAACTTCTTCCAGTTCCGAGGGATCTGATACCTGCCCGTCGAAAACATAGACCTGGTCCTTTACCGTGAACCGGAACTCTTCAATTCCCGGCAGGGAACTTCCAGCCGCGATGGGGAAAACCGATTTCCGGTTCTCATTCTGTATCAGCTGGACCAGGTCAAGGCTGCACGGTGTTTCGGCATCGAAAAGCCGGAGAAATTCAGACTCTTCAAGTTCAGAATGGCACAGGGGAGTGATCCATCCTTCATAATCATCATAAACAAGCTGTACTTTAAGCCATTGCTGGCCGGTCTCCAAAACCCGGTAAAGTTCTCCGAAAAGGATCTGGGAGACCATTTCACTCCGGTGGTCGGGTTCGCGGCGCAGCGGGATAATGCCCTGCAGGCAGATTCCGAATTCCATATTGCATCACATTTAAGGCAATAAAGATAGGGAAAAAAATTAATTCTGACTTCTGACTTGCCTTTTGAGCTCTTCAACAGAGCAGCCGGGACAGGCCTGTGAACAGTTCTTGCACTTTCCGAGGGGATTGCTAAAAAAACGTACAAGCCGCGTAAAGGTTACTCCTGCTGCTGTAAGAAGGATAATTCCAACAATGATTTCCTGCCAGATCATATTCAAAGGATAAAAATTGAACCAATTTGATAAATTGCAAACGACATCAGCCAGGCCAGGGTGGTTGTATAAACCATCAGGAAAAGAGGCCACTTCCAGTGTCCCGATTCCCTCTTGACTGTTGCCATCACTGCCACACAGGGCATATAGATCAGGATGAAAACCAGGAAGGAGATCCCTACCAAAGGTGTAAATACCCTCTCACCGGCTTTTGGTCCCGTCTTATGCGTCTCCGACCGGAGCACCGCAGTAAGATCTTTAGTTTTTTCAGCCTCATGAAAATGGTTAGATCCGTACAGAACTCCCATAGTGCTGACAACTACCTCTTTGGCGGCAGCGCCTGTCAGAAGGCTCACCCCCATTTTCCAGTCGAATCCGAGCGGACGGATCACCGGTTCGACAAATTTCCCGATTCTGCTGATATAGGATTGCTTCAGCCGCTCATCGGGTTTAACTCCGCTTCCTGCCGGAAAATATTCAAGTGCCCAGATGAGGATCACGGCCAGGAGGATGATCCCGCCCATTTTCCGCAGATATTGTTGTCCTTTCTCCCACATGTGACGCAATATCACTTGTGCTGTAGGCATCCGGTAGGGGGGGAGTTCCATCACGAAGGGAGCCTCTTTGCTTTTGAACAACGTCTTTTTGAATAACAGGGAAATCAGCACTGCAAGGATGATCCCGGTAAGATAAAGCCCGAAGATGACTGTTCCGGCCTGTTTCCCGAATACCGCCCCGGCGATCAGTATATAAACCGGCAGGCGTGCACTGCATGACATAAAAGGATTGATCAGCATGGTCAGCAGACGGTCATTCCGGTCGCGAAGGGTTCGGGTTACCATTATGGCCGGCACGTTGCAACCAAACCCCATGATCAGCGGGATGAACGACTGCCCATGCAGTCCCATCTTATGCATGAGTTTGTCCATGATGAAGGCAGCCCTGGCCATGTAGCCTGTATCCTCCATGAGCGATATGAAAAGGAACAGGATGAGAATATTTGGCAGAAATACAATGACACTGCCAACCCCGTTGATAATTCCGTCGACCAGGAGGTCCCTGAGGGGGCCACCGGGAATGATACTGCCCGTGGTATTTCCGATCCAGCCGACGCCAAGCTCGATCCAGTGTTTCGGGTAGGCTCCAATGGAAAAGGTGGTCTGGAACATGATCCAGAGGAAGAGCAGGAAGATAGGATAACCCAGGTAACGGTGTGTAAGGAAAGTATCGATGCGGTCGCTGAGTTCCTTTCGGTTTGCAATCGTATCGGGACGCTTCATGGTCTCTTTAAGGGCCCCGGCAATGAAACCATATTTTGCATCGGTCATCAGTGTGGCTGAATCCTCCCTGTACCCTGACTCCATGAGATTGATCTCTTTTTCTGTGCTCTTCAGGATGGCATCGGCATTAATGGAAGATCTGATTATTTCTGCAACATCCTGATCCTTTTCCAGGAGCTTGATGCTGAAATATCGTGTGGATATTTTATAGGCGAGGTCGGGATCCTTCCTGATATCTTCCTGGATATGCCGGATGGCTTTTTCAATATCGGTGCCGTAGTTGATGTGTACATGACGGATCACCGGGTTGCGGTCTTCAAAGACCTCAACCAGCTGGCCGAGCAGCTCATCGATCCCGGTCCCCTTCGAGCCCACCGTCGGGATGATGGGGATACCAAGCAGTTGACCAAGTGCAAAGTGGTCAAGAAGGTCACCCTTTTTTTCCATCTCATCATGCATATTGAGGGCCATCACCACACGGATGTCCATGTCGATGAGCTGTGTAGTGAGATAGAGGTTCCTTTCAAGGTTGGATCCGTCGACCACATTTACGACGATATCGGGAACGGCATTGATGATATGGTTCCTGACGAAAAGTTCCTCCGGAGAATATGCCGACAGTGAGTAGGTCCCCGGGAGGTCAGTGATGTTAAAGGTGTATTTTCCCCAGCTGATCGTCGAAGCCTTGGCATCCACGGTCACGCCGCTGAAATTGCCAACCCGCTCATGAGATCCTGAGAGAACGTTGAACAGGGTTGTCTTGCCGCAGTTCGGGTTGCCGACAAGTGCAATATCGATGGTTTTTCCCCTGTCATTATGAATCTCTCTTTTTGAATCCTCCCTGAGGGTTCCCTGGTATGAGCCATTGGTCCCGCCTGCGAGGGCAGCCTCCCCGGGTTGTTCCCGGGAGATAACTTCGATCAGCCTGGCCTCACTCTGCCTCAGGGACAGGTTATACCCCATGATACGGTATTCAATCGGATCCTGCAACGGGGCCGACTTGATCACGGTCACCTCTTTTCCTTTGACAAATCCCATCTCAGTGATACGGCGCCTGAAAGCTCCGCCGCCCCTGACCTTGATAATCGTTCCGGTTGTCCCTTCGGTAAGGTTAAGTAAGGTTAACAATTAATTTAGATTAAATAAATGCAAAGATAAAATATTTTTGAATACCATTACCGATTCGTAAGAAAAACAAAGTTATCAGGAGACGGTGATTGTCTCCAGGTAGGTGGCGGTCTCGGGACCGAGATTGAAAATGGTATCGATGATACTGAGGTTGGGGATAAAACCGTGCCGCTCATGAAAAACCTGGCGATACTCCGGGTTGTCACTGCCGGACGATTTTGAAACCAGTGAATCAGCGCTTTCCCGGTCAATATCTTTATCATATGACCCGGTATAACGGATGGGTCTGTTCCTCTTTAACGAAAGCAGGACTGCGTCAAGTAAACCCTCGTTAAAATCAAGCAGAAAATCACAGGATTTCAAGAAGAGGGGATAAAAATAATCACGATAATAGAGGAAGAAAGGAGCGTTGCTGTAAGCTGTCTCAATCGACCGCCAGTGAATTTTCTGCCATGCCTGGTGATAAGAGATTCTGATGTCTTTGGTCAGGGTATGGTTCCCGTTTATTTTGATGACGGGGATGCTCAATATTTGTTTTCCGTTGGGACCACAGATCGAACAACGGTTCCTGCAGGTTTGCTTGGTATAGGTTTCGTGAATTTCGATGATGATCTCTTCAGACAGCAAAACCTCCGACATATAAACGATCGGAGGCAGGTATGCGGTTTGGAAGATCATGTCTAACTTAAAACCTCAGTCTTCAGCAGCACATCAGAGATTGCCTTCTTCAGCGATTCCTTGGGAAGTGCGCCTACGGACATCTGTGGCTGTTCGCCCATCGGGATGAAGAGCATTGAAGGTATACTCCTGATATTAAAAGCGCCGGCGAGTTCCTGCTCGGCCTCGGTGTCGACCTTATAAATGTTGATCTTACCATTGTACTCCTTCGAGAGTTCCTCGAGGATGGGGGCAACCATTTTGCATGGGCCGCACCAGTCGGCATAAAAGTCAATGATACAGGGTAATGTCCCTTCGAATTTCCATTCCTGGTTCTTCTCGTAATCGTAGACCTTCTTCAGGAAGGTCTCCTTTGTCAAATGTTCAATCATGGTATGTTGTTTTTAATTATTTTCCTGAAAGCATCTTGTTGATGATCTCTACATAGGATTCTTTGGGCATTGCGCCCGCTGACATCTGAGGCTCTCCCTTCTTAGGAATGAATAACATGGTTGGGATCGACCGGATCTGGAAGATACCGGAAAGTTCCCGCTGTTCATCTGTATTCACTTTATAAATACGAACCTTCCCCTTGTATGTTTTTGCCAGTTCATCCATGATCGGGGCGACCATCTTGCATGGACGGCACCAGTCGGCATAGAAATCCACGAGACATGGTATGTCGCCCTTGTATTTCCATACTGATGGACTTTTTTCATAATCCCAGATCAGTTTTTTGAATTCAGCGGCTGTCAGTTTGATAACCAGTCCGTCGGAGTTTGGCTTTGCCATTGTTGTGTCTGAAGCCGTGGTCTGATCGCCATGGGCATTGCCGCACGAACTAAAGCTGAGGAACAACAGCAATAATAAAAATGAAATATGTCTGATCATGATAAATTGATTTAAAATCGGACTGCAAAGATAAATATTTTTATATTCAATCGCATAAATATCACTATTTTTTTTAATTTTGCAAAATATCTCAATCCGTAACATGAAGATCTCGATCAGGCAGATGGACCCGAAACAGTTTGAGTCGAGCTTTGCCACCGATGACGAATGCCTGCGCTTCTTATCTGAGCAGAAGTGGGCCGACGGATTTGTGTGCAGGCGTTGCGGGCACACGAATTTCTGCAAAGGGAAAACTCCCTATGCACGTCGTTGTACACGCTGCAAGCAGGAGGAGTCTGCAAGGGCAAATACCATTTTTCACCGTTGCCACATTCACCTTACCGAAGCGTTCCGGATTGTATATATGGTGTGCCACGACCCTGAGGTTTCGTCCTATGAAATATCAAGGAGAATTGATCTCCGCCAGATGACCTGCTGGAAACTCAAGGCAAAACTTAAAGAGTGTGTGAAGAAAAAAGGCGAGATCGACGTTATGTTTAACGGGTGACGATTTTCTTCAGTATCACCTCTGTGTCGGAGATGAGTTTCAGAAAATAGAGTCCTTTCGGAAATCCGCTGAGTGATACCTTTTCCTGAACAATGCCGTTCTCAACAGGCATTACACTTTTCATCAAAACCCTGCCGGCTGTATTCATTAGTTCCATGTGGAGAGAGGATGGTCCCAGATTTTTCCCGCTGATATTAACGAATTCAGTGGTTGGATTTGGGAAGAGGGTCACGTTGCTTGGCAAGGTTTTTTCATCGAAACCGACATGGGAGGCCGGATAGTAGATCTCCCAGCCCTTTCCGGTAACAGAGGAGTTCGTTGAGAAGATAAGGTATGCTTTACCTCCGGGAACTGTAATGGAGTCGGGCAGGGTCTCTTCCGCATAGGATCCCGAAACCTCCGCAAGGGTATCCAGGGTGGTCAGATCAAAGATCCGGAGGAAATCTTTCCCGGGTTCGGAGTCGAATCTCCGGAAATAGAGTGTGAACGGACCTCCGTCAGGAGTAGAGACCTTCCAGCGGCAGTTGGAGTTGTTGCGGTAGTTGAACCCCATGCTCCCGTCGCTGATCTCGGTGGTATCTGCTACGATGATGGTAATGCCGCTGCACCAGACGGGCGACGTTGTGCTGTAGGTGGCAAGCCAGCCCGGCGCTGTCTGCCCTGCTCCCGAGGCGAAGGTGATCAGCATCTTGTTGCCGGTCGAAATGATTGTTTCAGGAATGGAAGTGCCGGAATAGCTTCCGATGAGTGGGGATTCAGTCGTTGGCCCGTCAAAAATGGTTACCAGGTCTTCCGGGTTTGTATCAAAAAGATCAAATTTCAGAGTAATATTGGTGATTGAGTCCTCCATGGTCTGGGGTGAGATCAACCAGCTGCACACGGAATTGGGCAGGTAATTTTTCATCCGGCTACTCCCATCTTCAAGGCTCCCGGTTTTGAAAGATAGAAGAGTCTCCCCGTTGCAGAAGGATGGGTAAATATAGTTGACCGTATCAGGGTAACAGTTAATGATCACCTCCTGGGCGAGGGTGAAGTTATTTCCTCCCGGGTATAGGAGGGAGGTATAATAATACCCGTCGCTCGTCCCGCTCCAGCCGAAGTTGAAGTGGTAATAGGATGAATCCTGGTAGCCGTCGCATACGAAGGCATGTCCGCTAATATTCGGGTCAGACCAGCCGGCATAGTAAAGGGGCATCCTCCGGTCAAGGTGTGCGGTGAGAATGCTGTCCCAGTTCATACTAGTGGAGTCGCGGAATACATACCGTGTTTCGGGTGAGTATTTGAAATAGGTTCTCAGGGAATAGGCCGCTTTATGGTTGTACATGCCCGACCCTCCTGCACCATAGACGAGGTCGCAGGATACGCCCAGGTGATAAAGGAGTTCAGCGACCTGATGGTTGCTGGAGTTGAGCGAGTTCGGCATACCGCTCCATTCATAGATTGTATTTCCGAAGTCGGCCGAGAGTATGCCGAAGTTGGGATCACCGTAAGAGTATGAGCCTGTCCCGGTCGCCGGCCACCGGTAATAGTACATTATCTGTCCCATGCATGCAGGCACGCAGCCGGCCCATGCATGTCCCCCGGGTCCTCCCTGAACAACAGGACACATTTCGTTGTAGTAGCTTCCCTGGTCCCACCTGGAGGTGATCAGTGGAAGCACAGCGCGGTGCCCAGAAAGGGGACCAAGTTGCGAAGGATCTGTTGATGCCAGGTGTTTCCATGCCAGGGTAACCTCCCGGGCGTGAGAAGGTTTCTGCTGTCTTGCAAAACCGATCTGGTCCTGGTACTGTTTGATCCAGGCTGTAAAAGCAGGGGGAAGGTTTCCGGGTTCGTAATGGCCTTCAAAGGAATAGGCAAGGACAGGTATTACAGCATCATCGGCCGAGACGATCACCCAGCCGTCAGGGTTGATATTGTAAAGTATAAGTTCAGGAGAGGAATGGTTTCCCAGCAAAAAGTGTTCAACAACAGAAAGGGAAGTATAATCTGTTTTTGTGAACTGGCTGAGGTGTTCGTAATAAAAATTCATTGCAACAGTGGCTCCTGTTGCGATGGAAACTTGTTTTGCAAAAACGGAATGGCCCAGGCAGAGCAGGGCCATTCCGGTGATCAAACGGTTTATCATGAATTACTGAACGATGATTTTCCTTGTTGAGGTAGAGGTATCTCCGGTTAGGCGAAGGGTATAGAGACCTTTTGCAAGTGATGATACATCGATGGCCCTGGTATAATCTCCCTTGAAATATTGGAGGTTTTCAGTGAAGACCGTCTTACCTGTCATACTGAGAAGTTCCAGCCTGATGTTCTGTGGTTCTCCAATGGTAAAGCTCAGGTTTACCAGATCGCTTCCGGGGTTGGGAAAGATAGAAAGTCCGTTGAAAAGCTCTTTCTCTTCGGTGCCTACGATCGTAGTATAACTGGCGGCCCAGCCTTCTCCACGGATTGTCTTATCGGAATTCCATATCAGCATCATCTTTCCTGTGCTTGAGGTGATCGGTGCGGGGGGGGCTGTATAGTTTCCTGAGCAGGTGGCAAGGAGTGTTCCGAGACCAAGGTCATAGACCTGGAGTTTGTCGGCGGTCTCTTCGCTGTTGAAATAGGAAAAGGATACAGTTAGGCTAGCGGCGTTGGGAGGTTGTATTTTCCACTTACAGTTTGTACTGTTACGGTATTCAAACCGTTCACTGCCGTCCGTAAAACTACCCGTATAATCTTCAAGTACCGTGAGATTATCACAGAAGGGGATCTCTTGTTCCTGGTAGGAGGCAAGCCAGCCAGGGGCTGTTCCTGACCCGTCGGTGATGAAGGTGACGAACATTTTGTTGCCGGTCGAGGCAACTGAAGATGGAACAGCGCTGCCTGAGAAGGTGGCGAGGAGCGGAGCCGATGCATCAACTCCGTCATAAACTTTTACTTCATCACCTGCCAGGGTGTTGAACCTGACGAATGACAGGGTGACTGTACTGACGCTGTCGTCGGCTCCCAGGATCCAGCTGCAGTTGAGGTTATTCTGGTACTCTGACACAGGACCGCTGCCATCTTCAAAAGTGCCGAAATTATATGTAGTTTCATTAACATTTCCGTTGCAGCTGTATGGATAATAAGCCGGATTGGGCTTAATCTGGAATACAGCGCCCTGGTCATCATTGAAGGTACTACCGCTGGGGTTTATGTTGTCGATGGTGTAATATCCGTTGCCTTGTCCTGCCCATCCGAAGTTAAAGTGGAAGTAGTCGTTTGCCTGGTAACCGTCGCAAACAAATGCGTGGCCGGCGCCAGGTCCGAATCCGCTGTATTGGAGTGGCAATGAATTATCGAGATCTGCTTTCATTGTGTTTTTCCAGGTTGTTGAACTGCCGGCCGGGCGGTTCTGGAAGTATGCAGAAGAGGCGTATTTGAAATAATTTTTCAGGGCTGTGGGTACCTGGGAACATTGGGCGCCGGATCCATCAGGAGCATAATCCATATTCACGGAAATACCGCCATGCCATGAAAGGATTGCTAATGGGTTTGTCTCCTTGTTTGGTTGCTCTGCCATACCGTCCCATTCGTAGTATGTGGTTCCGAAATTGGCACATTGGGGACCATAAGGCTGCGTATGAATATCGCAATGATAACCTTGACCCTGCAACGGATAACGCCAGTAGTACATGATCTGGGTCATGGAGGTAGCGGTACATCCAACCGGTACACGTCCGTTGTAAGATCCGCCGGCTGCTGCATCTTCAGGACAAAGGGCATTGTAAGGAAAGTCCTGGTTCCAGTTGTTGGAAATGAGTGGCAGAACTTCGGTAACACCGCGTAATACCTTCAGCTGGGAGGGATCGTTTACAGAGAGCCTTTGCCAGGAGGAGGTAATGGCTTCATCGGGTGGAAAGTTGTTCTGACGTACATAAAGAATCTCCCTTTTGAATTTGTCAAGGAGAGAACGCAAGGCATCCGGAAGATTAGCTGGATCGAAAGAGGTCTCAAAAGAGTACCCGAGGATCGGGGTGCAGGCATCCTCACCGGAGACGATGATGAAACCCTTCTCGTTGAAGTTGAAGATATAGTAGATGGGTACAGTGCCATCTTTTTCAACGATCTCCCCTGTAATAGAAAGGTCCTGGTAAGGGACCTGGGTGCGGGAGTTGATCCTTTCAAAGTAGAAATTCTTGCCGGCAAGCCGGGCATTCTCTACATCGACCGTCATGGCTGATGCAAAGAAACTGATTCCGAGAACCAGGATGAAAAGAGAAAGTAATAACTTTTTCATATGATCATGAGAATTGGTGTGTTACTGTTTATTAACTCACAAATATAAAAAAAAACCTGAATATTTTACGTACTCTTATGCAAACCATTGAAATAACACGATATTCGTATGTTTTTATTCTTTGTACCTTCGTTGAAATAATTTGATGAGATGACCCTTCTGATCCGCAATATAAAGGAATTAGTCCTGACTGAAGATAATCCTGTCCCTTTTAAATCCGGCAGTGAGATGTCGCAGCTGGACACGATAAAGAACGCCTGGTTGCTGATCGAAGGTGACCAGATTTCCGATTTTGGCCCCACTCCCTTGCCCCCCTCCACAAACAGGGAAGGGATTGAGATTATCGACGCCTCCGGCAGGATGGTCTTCCCCTCCTTCTGCGACTCCCACACCCACCTGGTCTATGCCGGCAGCCGTGAGATCGAGTATGTTGACAAGATACGCGGACTGAGCTACGAAGAGATTGCAAAACGGGGCGGCGGGATCCTCAATTCGGCTGCCAGACTTCACTCGGCATCCGAAGAGGAACTTATCAGACAGGCCTTGCCAAGGCTTGAAGAGATTATGCGGCTCGGAACGGGTGCCGTTGAGATCAAGAGCGGCTATGGTCTGACTGTTGAAGATGAAATGAAAATGTTGCGTGTGATCAGGAGGTTAAAGAAACTTACACCACTGACCATCGTATCCACTTTTCTTGGAGCCCATGCTGTCCCGGCAGAATACCGGGGAAGGCAGGATGAATATGTCGACCTGGTCGTTCACGAAATGATCCCTCAGGTAGCTTCAGAAGAGTTGGCTGATTACATAGACGTCTTTTGCGATCACGGCTTTTTCACGGTGGAAGAGACTGACCGGATCCTTTTGGCAGGCATGAAATACGGACTGCGGCCCAAGATCCATGCAAACGAACTCGGTCATTCAGGCGGGGTACAGGTCGGAGTGAAATACAATGCCCTTTCGGTTGATCACCTCGAATATATTGGAGAGGAAGAGATTGAAGCACTGAAAAACACTGAAACGATGCCGACGGTACTTCCCGGTGCCGCCTTTTTCCTGGGAATGATCGCCTCCCCGGTCAGGAAGATGATCGATGCAGGGCTTCCGTTAGCCATGGCCAGCGATTTCAACCCGGGTTCCTCCCCATCGGGGAATATGCAGCTGATCCTTTCGATGGCTTGTATCCGATACCGGATGTTTCCCGAGGAAGCAATTCATGCTGTGACACTGAACAGCGCTTATGCCATGGGGCTGAGCGAAGAGTATGGCAGTATTGCCCGCGGCAAAAAAGCAAACCTCTTCATAACAAAACCGATCCCGACCTATGAATTCATGCCTTACGCCTATGGATCCGATAAGGTAGAGCGCGTAATACTTAACGGTAAGGTGGTAACTGAGTTTATCTGACCACCTTTAACGCATTATCCGTAGCATCCAGTAACGGCTTGATACTGATCTCTTGTCCGACAGCTTCCTTCATCCAGAGTTGAGGAATCAGGCGGCCCTGGGAATAGATCCTTAATACTTCATCTGCAAAACTCTTTCCCTTCAGGTACCCGTCGAGCTGGAAGTCGATAAGGTGTCCTACGGGATAATTGGAGAGGTAGAGCGGATTGTCGATCATATGCGAATAGATGGCCAGGATAGGGGAGTCCTTGATCCCGAAGACCGGGGCATAATAACTATTCCAGACCTCTTTGGCGGCATTCACGACAGTCTCTTTCAGCTGCTCTTTGGTGGCATTAGGGTTTTCGTAAAGCCATTTCCATACCTTCATGTCCACAAGTGACACGCCCATGATCTCGTATGAGGCCCAAAAATTATCGAGGGCTCCCATCGCCTCCCTGTTCGGATCGCTGTCTTTCATGCCGAGCAGTTCCAGGTCACGTTTCTGGAAGGTGAAGGCCAGGGCTTCTGTAAAAGCGGTGTTCGGAACACCCTGCATCATATAATTGTCAACAAAATAGAGAGAGATGGTCTGCTCAACGTTGTGTCCGAGCTCATGAACGGCAATGTTGTAACCTTTGTAGTCCATACCCAGTTTCCCAATACGGGTGCGGAGATGGGCTTTGTCGCCTTTCATCTGGGCTCCCCAGGCATGTCCGCTGCCGCGGGCCGGGTCGACTGTGATGTGTGAAGCGATCTCTTTTGCCTTGTCGGGTTTGAATCCTAGTTTTACCAGGATATTCGGAATGTCAGCTTCAAAGGCCAGTGTGTTCGGATACTTTGCCCGTGTCATCTTGTCGAGAAGTTCCATGTTCATTGTGCTCCGGGCCTTGAACCCGTCGTACCAGATATCGTACGGCATGAGCGGACGGCCAAGCCTCCTGCTGATCAGTTCTCCTACCTGCTTCACTTCGGGAGAGGAGCAGAGGTCGGTGAAGAGTTTTTCGACCTGTTCCTGCGGGATCTCCATCCCTGCATCAAAGGCACGCATGATATAGGTGGGATACATCGGGGTATAGGGATCCACGGCTTTCATAGCCTGGAAATTCTTCAGCAGGTATTCGTAACGGGTATCGGGCTCCCGGGTAAGGATGATCTCTTTGCCATCCCTGAAAACCTTGTTGGTAAATGGATTCCACTGGAGCGAAGGGTTGTTGACCACACTGTCGGGGATATCCTGGCTGATGATGCGGAGCATCACCTCATAGATCATCTTCTGCTTGACAAGGCCCTCTTCACCTTTGTTGTAATTGGCTTTCAGCTCATCCCTGAGATTCCAGTGGGATATGAGCTTCATCTCTTTTGGAAAAAGAGTCTTTCCCTGGTCATCGACAAGGTTGCCCATGTAGATGTTGTAATTGGAGATGTAATTATCGGATGCGGTAAGTGCCTCTGCCATCTTTACGTTGACATCGGCCGGAATGCGGGCGGTAAACATATCGCCCATTCTTACCTCTGCCCACTCTTTACGGCTCCATTTCGGTCCGGATTCCTCTTTCTCCTTCAGGGTGTAGAAGGGAAAATTCAGGGCGGTGATGAAAGCCAGCTTGTTTGTAAAGAAATCATCGTTGAAATGCGACCCGGGTTCATAGGCGGCAAAGAGCTGGTCGATGTCAAGCATCTCTCCGATATCCAAGTGCATGCCGCGTTTGAGGTCGAGGCTGATCATATTGAAATGGCCGAAGATCGATTCGAAATTCCCGGAGAGGCGGCTGAAGATCTTGTTCAACAATTCCGGGTCGTTCACAAACCAGGTCTCGCAGAAAGTCTGGAAATCTTTTTCGCTGCCATCCGCGGCAGTCCATAGGGCGGCGCCCTGGCTCAAACCCTTATCAAGGCGGGCTTTGCAGCTTTCGCCATACTTTGCCACCAGCTTGCCGGTAACCGAATCGATGGTTGCCTGGGAGATGAAGCGGGCAGGGGTTTGTTCTTTTTTCATTTCATTTTGTTTACACTGACCTAATAGAAATAATACAGCTAAAGATGCAAAAACAAGATGGAAAGGCTTTTTCATTTTTCTAAATTTTTGATTCAACTGCAAATTTATTAATTATTCTATAATAGATTATCCCAGTATATGACTCGTTTTAGATGAAGTGAAAACTTTTGATTAATTTTGTAAATTATTAATTGCATTATATTGATGATATGAAATTTACTTATTCCTAGCATGCTCTGGAACAAATGAATAATAGACATATATCCAAAACATATGTTGATAAAGTCATGTCATCACCTGATCATTTAACACATACAGAAGGATTTGATATATATCAATCCTTGTTTGATGAACAGAAAGGAAAACCTTTCCTGATTAGAGTATTTGTTAATATCAAAAAGAGTCCGAATTTGATTATTACAGTTTATAAGACTTCAAAAATTTCAAAATATTATGAAAGTAAAATATGATAAGGAAGTAGATGTCCTATACATCAGTTTTTCTGATAATCCAGTAGTGGAGAGTGAAGAAGACAAGCCTGGTGTGATTTTAGACTACGATGAAAAGGGGAGTATAACCGGCATTGAGGTGTTGAATGCATCAAAACAGATACAACAGCCCCAGAAATTTGAATACGAAATTGCCTGATCTCCGTATTTTATGCTGATTTTATGAAACAACTGATCGAATGCGTTCCCAATTTCTCCGAGGGGCGTGATATGCATGTGATCAAGACGATCACGGATGAAATTGAAAAAATCGACGGCGCCAGGCTGCTGGACGTCGACCCGGGAAAAGCCACCAATCGTACGGTCGTGACTTTCGTCGGTTATCCGGAGGCAGTGGTGGAAGCTGCTTTTCAGGCCATCAAAAAAGCTGCCGAGGTGATCGACATGAGCAGGCACAAGGGGGAGCATCCCCGTTTCGGCGGAACAGATGTCTGTCCTTTTGTACCGGTATCGGACATCACGATGGAGGAGACTGCGGCCTGGGCACGTAAACTGGCCGAACGGGTGGGTAAAGAACTTTCGATCCCTGTCTACTGTTATGAAAATGCCGCCTATAATGAAGAGCGGCGGAACCTTGCCAATTGCCGAGCCGGGGAGTATGAAGGTCTGCCAAAAAAGCTGGAGGATCCGCACTGGAAGCCTGATTTCGGACCTGCGAAGTTTAATCCCCGGACAGGGGCCATTGCCATAGGAGCCCGTGATTTTCTGGTTGCATACAATATAAACCTGAACACAACCTCCACCCGCCGTGCCAATGCGGTGGCCTTCGATATCCGTGAAAAGGGTCGCCCGGTGCGTGAAGGAAACCCCATCACGGGGAAAATCAAAAAGGATGCAAACGGCAACGAAATATGGGAGCCAGGCGCCCTGAAGGCATGCAAAGCCATTGGCTGGTTCATCGAGGAGTATGGAATTGCGCAGGTTTCCATCAACCTTACCAATATCGGCATTACGCCGGTCCATGTGGCTTTTAAAGAGGCATGCAAAAGCGCCGAGAGCCGTGGCATGCGGGTCACGGGCTCCGAGCTGGTCGGACTTATTCCCAAGCGCGCCATGATCGATGCAGGAAAATATTTCCTGAAAAATCAGCAGCGTTCGGTCGGTGTCTCCGAAGAGGAGCTGATCAGAATTGCTGTGAAGTCGCTTGGGCTGGATGATCTGAAACCGTTCAACCCCGAAGAAAAGATCATCGAATATATTCTGAACAATCAGAAAGCTAAGAAACTGGTCGACATGACCTGTAAAGGCTTTGCCGATGAAACCGCTTCCGAATCGCCGGCTCCCGGCGGCGGATCGGTTTCAGCCTATGTCGGTTCACTCGGGATTTCACTGGCCACCATGGTTGCTAACCTCTCCTCCCACAAACCGGGATGGGACGAAAGGTGGGAAGAGTTTTCTGCCTGGGCGGAAAAAGGGCAGAAGATCAAGGACGAGCTGCTCTTCCTGGTTGATGAGGATACCCGCGCATTCAACAGGATCATGGATGCTTTCGGTTTGCCCAAAGGGACCGAGGAGGAGAAAACTGCCAGGAGCGCCGCCATCCAGGAGGCGACAAAATATGCCATCGAAGTGCCATTCCGCACTTTGGAGAGATCCTTTGAATCGCTTGAGATCATCAGGGCAATGGTTGAGACCGGGAATCCCAATTCGGTGACCGATGCCGGGGTCGGCGCACTGTGTGCACGTGCCGCGGTGACGGGTGCCTACCTCAATATGAAGGTGAATGGTTCTTCGCTAAAAGACAAGCAGTTTCTGGATGAGATAATGAAAAGGGCGGAAGGAATGCTTGCCAAAACAATGGCAGAGGTAGAATCGATCCTTGAGGCAGTCATGAAGAAAATCACTTCATAACCAAATGAGGAATTCCGGTCCGGACTACTCTACCCGGATCCTGTTAGTCTTTGAACTGTGGCAGAGGTTACAGCTTCCTGAAACATTGAGGGTCAGCATATTTTGAACATTCCCTACGGCACTTCTGACCTGGGGATAACATCCGGCAGCCGGCAGGATAGCGCTATTCGTATAGAAATTTCCATATCCGTCAACCTCGAGGGTGGCAACAAGATTTCCGGTCCCGAGCGGCCCTGTCCAGAAATTGATCACCCCGTTGGGGTTCGGGGTAACGGAGTCGTTCTTATACACCGTTCCTGAGACGACCCACAGGTATTCATGCGCCGATCCTCCCGAATTGTGACAACCTGAGCAGTCCTCTCCCTGGTGATGGCTCTCTGTCTCCCAGTTGTGTGAGGATATCTGCTCGCTGTGAGGACTTTTCCTGCACCCTGCAAAAGCAAGGAGGATCACACTCAGGGCGATTAAAAAGCTGGCTTGTCGAACCATGTGCGGTATATTATTTCGGTTTTGTCATATCTCCTGAACCGGTGGGCTGGGCGACCTTTTTATCCTGTGTTCCTGTTTGCTGGACATTCTTCGAGCCAGTCTGCTGGACGGCCCCCGAGGAGGCAGGCTTGACACCGCCGGAGGTTGCCGGTTGTGCGACTTTCTTATCCGTTGAAGCCTTCACCCCCTGCGGAGTGGTTTGCTGTGTTGATTTTGGCTGATTTGCCGGCTGTGTGCCTTGTGATTCCGGTTTTGCAATTTTCCGTGTCGTTGCCGGAACTTTGGAGGGAGCAGCAGTTCCCTGTGGCTGTGTTGCTGTTGTCTGTGATGCTTTCTGCTGGTTTGGATTCGGCCCGGCTGGTGACACAGGCTGGGCAACCTTTTTGTTCTGGACAGTTTTGACATCCTTTTCACCGGTCTGCTGGACAGTTTTTTGTTGTTCAGCCGGGACAATTTTCTGCTCACCACCGGTCGTTGCAGGCAGTTTATTGGGATCGGCCTGGAGAATTGGGTCCCCACGTTTTACAAATGCCCCGATTCCGTCGAAAACAAACAGGTTTTTCTTTCCCTTCACATCAACAACAACATCATAGGAGACTTTACCCGCCTCAATCACCTTGGTTGCCTTGGTGATCTGGCATCCCGGTAGGTTATTCTTGATGTAGTTTTGAGTCTCCTGCGGTAACTGTGAAGACTTTATGTCGGTCGTCTGCTTCTGCGCAAAAAGTGCAGCAGAAAAGAGCAGTACAACGGTTAAAAACAGAATTTTTTTCATTGGTTTTGAATTTTAGTATAAACGCTTATCTCACCTAAATAATATAAACATCGAAGATAATAAAAAAATCAGGGAGGTCATAAAGTAATTTCACCTGTGAAGAATGTCCGGGCTTCCCCGCTGATCTCCACCCGGTCTCCTTTTACCGTGCAATGGAGTTGTCCTCTCCTCTGTGATACCTGAAGAGCTTCCATGGAAGATTTTCCAAGCCGTTCACCCCAGAAGGGAGCCAGGGTTGTGTGTGCGGATCCTGTTACCGGGTCTTCCGGAACTCCGGACTGAGGCCCGAAGAACCTTGAAACGAAGTCAGCCTTTTCTCCGCGGGAGGTGACGATGACACCCCGTCCCGGTACACGTGACATCATACCCAGGTCGGGAGTTATATTCTCAACCGCCTGCTGATTCTCAAGAAGCACCATCCAGTCGGTTTTTCCCTTATACACCTCAAGTGGCTCCATACCCAGCGAGGAGATCAGTAACGCCGGGGGATCAGCAACCGAGAAGATATCAGCAGGAAAATCCAGTGTAAGAAGTCCTCCCTCTTTTTTTACTGTAAGCCAGCCGCTCCGGGAATCAAAGCGGATCTCCTTTCCGGTAAATCCAAGGTGGTTGTACAGGACATGGGCGCTTGCCAGGGTCGCATGACCGCAGAGGTCAACCTCCAATGCCGGAGTGAACCAGCGGATATGGTAATCCCCATTCTTTCGTACGAAGAAAGCCGTTTCGGCAAGGTTGTTCTCCCCGGCGATCTGTTGCATAAGCACGTCAGAAAGCCATGTCTCAAGAGGACAAACTGCTGCCGGATTACCTCCGAAAAGGTGATCGGTAAAGGCATCGACCTGGTAGATTTGTATTTTCATATTTAATACTTTTTAATCCTTGACACATCTTACGGGAAAAGCATTTGCCTTGCTTGTTTCATAATAGGAAACACTTGGCACCTCTGAGTTCAATCCGCGTGTAATAATCTTGTTGCCGGTTAAATTTGGGGTAGATGTCCATAACAAAGTTCCCCGGGGGGTATCATTGGCGGTAAACGCCCAGTCGGTATTCAGGTAAGCCATTCCCCCGAGCAGGGCTTTAAAACCGTTGTTAATATTAAGGTCCT
>JBAXRT010000013.1:0-32793 GCA_037131065.1 bacterium
GGGCTTCCCATGACAAAGGTGCCTCCCGGAATATCGATCCACTCGATCAGTGGTTTTTCTTGGTTGCTTTTCATATAGAATTTCTTTTTGTTTCCATTCAATATCAAAATTATAAAAATTCGTTCCCTGATTTAAAAGATTGATAAATCACAGTTGATATAAGAAGGTTACCCCAACTCCGGTGGGACTTACCGGCAGGATCTTTAATTTTTTAATCTGGTTATTCATGATCGTTCTGCCAATGGCAAAACCCAGCACCGAGCCGACAAACACATCCGAAAACCAATGCTGATTCTGGTAAACGCGTGAAGCGGCTGAAAGACCTGCCAGGGTATAACAGAGGATGGGAACCCAGATGGTTTTGCTGTATGAAGTTGCAACCACCGTTGCCACGGCGAAAACAACCGTGGAATGGCCCGACGGAAAAGAGCTGTTGCTGATCGGCATGAAGGGGCCATCCCACGCGTAGGGGTTGGGTGGAGTATCCTGGTAAGGCCGGTGCCGGTGGGTGAGCTGTTTGAGGATCTGGGAAGTGACAAAACCGAACACATAAGCTTCAAAACCCTTTAAGGCGGTGTAACGCGCTTTATCATCTTTGATGATCGCGCCCACTCCATAAAGAATTCCAAGCGCCGGTATGGTATACAGGCCGCTGCCCCATGGCTCTAAGGCATAGGTTGAAACATCGTTTAACCAGGCGCTCCGGTTGATCTGGACTGTTTGCTGAATCGCGGCATCCTGAGTAAATAACACTACCGTGCCAAAGACCACACCGGAAAATGCGATCCATTGATACTGATTCCAGCGGTCAGGAGCGATCACAATATCCCTTGCATCCGTAAGCCATGATTTAAAATAGGCCTTATCGGGGACAACGGAGAACGTTCTTTCACTTTTCGGAATGGAAGCAAGCGGCTTGGAAGCAAGTGTGTCATCCTGGCCCGAAACATTGATCTGAGCAATGAAAAGAAACCCAATAAAAGCAGATGACAGAACCTTCACTCTCCTCTTATTTATTAAAACGGTTCAGGCTGTTCTGTGTGATCAGGTTCCACTGAGGTTTGCCAATGAATCCTGCAAGATCGCGGCTGTCGGTGTACGACATGGCGGAGGATAGATAATCCTTGAAATTATCGACCCAGCCGGCAATGGTATATTCAACCTGGATCATCCGGGTGACCCCTTCGGATGATCTCAGCTCATTACCCAGGTGGGCCTGTACCTCCTTGGTGCTCATTCCCCGGAATTTTTTATAGAAGAACGATCCCATTTTAAAGGCAGTCTGCACTTCGCGGCTATACTGGTCCACCTGGTCACCGGGCACGGTGTATCCTTCGAACTTTTTGTTTGCGGCATAGGTATGGCCGGCCGATTCCAGGGCTTTGTTGAAGACTCCGCCGCACATTACGTAATCGGCTCCCAGGACCAGGGCCTTGATGATGTCGGCATATTTCTTGATCCCGCCGTCGGCTACTATCTTCGCAAATTTTATGGAATGATTCTGCTTCTCGTGATAAATGTCATGGATGAGGGAAGCAAGCGGGTAACCGATTCCTGTGTGCACCGAGGTGGAACATCCCGATCCGTTCCCCACGCCGACCCGGATAAAATCTGCTCCGGCTTTCGACAATTCAATGTAGGTGTCGGGATTGGCGACATTCCCGACCATAAGGATCAGCTTGTCCTTGTAAACTTTTTTTGTCTTTGACGTCACGTCGGCGAGCCGTTTCATATGACCATTGGCAATATCGATGCAGATATTCAGCTGTTTTGGACCGGGCTTGTGGTTCCCCTGCGTAAAGAGTTTTTCAAACTGGTCGAGGCTGAGGGCAACCCAGCCACCGGCCCTGGCACAATCGGCGGAAGTGAAATCTTTTGTACGGGTCCGCGGGATAATGGGATAGATCCCCTTTGATGAAAAAATATCCCGGTGTTCCACGTCGGTCACGGTATCCATCGGGGCGGTGAAAAGCGGGAGCATACCGTTTTCATCCACAACACTGACTGACTTCCTTGACTTTATATTGCTCTTAATCGCGGGTGTGATGAGGATATCATCAAAATCGAATTTGATATTCATTTCCATAATAAGATATTACAATGGCTCTATAACCATCGTAAAGATAAGGAAAAGGATTAAGATAAAGAAAAGTGACTAATCAAGGTAAATCCCGGTCCCAACGAGGTATAACTTCTTGTTGATAACCGCTTTTTTGACATAGGAGGATTTTTTCGACTGGCTGGTCTCCCCGGGTCTCGGCCACATGTAATCAACCCAGCCTGATCCTTTTTCCCTTGCCACCTTCATGAATTCCCTGAAGATATATTTACCGTAAATGTCTTTGTAATGGTACACGTTGGTCCCCTCCAGTTTCGGGAAAGGAGGATCGACGAGGAGTGTGAAGGTTGTATCCATCACAAAGACATAGGAATCTTTGTAGACGAATTCGGATGTCTTATCCCTGAGGATCTGAAAGGCCTTGCCGATGTCGGTTTTCATCAGGTTGATAGCATCATCGACTGCATCAACGGCGAATGCCTTCTCCATCTTCATATCATACAGTCCGCAGCCGACAATATACTCCTTGCCATACTTTGTCCTGGCCATCTTCACAAAGGTTGTTTTCCAGGTCGGAACCGTCTGGCCAGGTTTTACCCAGAGGTAATGGATCCAGCCACTGTGCTTTTCACCCTTTGCTTTCTGTATAAGCCATTTAACGATCGGTTTGCCGTTTTTATCCTTCAGGTCAAGATAATTTTTTCCAACCATACCAGGATCTTCATGAACATAAAAGGTACCGGTCGGATCAAGAACGAAAATATAGGTATCTCCGCTCCTCCATTTGCTATCCTTGATTGCCAATTCCCCGAAGGCAGCTTCTCCGTTCTGTCTGATAAGAGAGGCGGCTTCATCCACCAGGGTAACCAGGTTATTGGTCTCTATGTAACGGTAATTACCCGACTGGGCGAAAAGCGCTTTTCCTCCGGTCAAAATAACCAGGAGGATGATGAATGAAACGAGCGTGCTTTTCTCTATGAAGCTGAGGGTTCTTTCCATGGAACTTTTTTTTTTGACAATCAAAAATAATATAAATATGTACATAAGTCAAAAAATAAATGTGATGAAATCGGGAACAGATTCCCCCTCTCCTGAAGGAGAGGGGGACAGGGGGTGAGGTGCCAGACTTATTTCTTTCTTTTATACAACGTGCAGAATTCCGACCTGTAGGCAATCGTGAACTCTTCAGCCAGGATTTTCGGCAACTTGGCATAGAAAATGTCATCCTTCATCGTGAAGGTTCCCAGGATAAGGATATAGTTGACCCTGTATGCAAAACAGTCACTCCTCACCCTGAAGAGCTGGAAGTTGGAGGGCTTGTTCTCATTCCCGATGAAGAATCCCGGTCTCCTCTTATCGTTCCAGGTTACAGGGAAATAACCCGTCTCCGATTCATAGTTGTAGACAAGCAGGATCGGCTTATCTATGGCAACATAATCGAGGAAGTGGCTCGTGAACCAGTTTTCGCTGCAATTCAGCGGCAGGATGAGGCTGTTGGGTTGAATGAATTCAGAAGCTTTGTTGCATGAGATTGCTATCTTGCTATAATCCCTGATCACCGGCTGATAGAGCATCAGAAGGGAAAAGTTCACATAAAGTGCAATGATCACAGCCGGAATACCCGACCAGCGTGGGAGGGGGAGCGTGGGGATCCACAGGATCAGAAACAAGAAAGCCAAATAGGAAAGGCGCAGGCTTGTAAAGCTTGCAGTGCCGTAAGTATTTGGCAGAATAAAGTAGAGTGCAACCAGGGCGACTATAACGAGAGGGAGCCAGAGGTTGCTTTTGCTGCTTGCTGAGGTAGTGCTTTTCCTGAAAAGAAAGCGGAAAAAGGAAAAAAGCAGAAGGGCAAACAGGAGGAGGAGCAGGAGGATAGTGAACCGGCTCTCCCTGCCGTGATCGAAAGCGATCAGGGACCGGATATCTCCAAGGCCTGACAGCAACTCCCGGGTTGGCAGATAGGAGGTCTGGTGGGTAGCGGGTCTTGAGATAAAGAAATAGAAGAAGAGTGACAAGGGGAGGAGGGAAGCTTCCAGCAGTGTAAGAAACTTATGACCTGCTTCTCTAAACAGTTGTCCCCAACCGGCTGACCGGATATGACTTTCGCCGGCCGCCCTGGCAAGTATACGGATACCCAGTATCAGAAGAAGCACGCCGAATACAAGGATATGTGAAAAGTAGGTGAGGATGATCAGGAAGGTCAGCAGCATAAACGATTTCACAGTAAGCCTTTGGTTTTCGTACTTCAGCCATTGATCCAGGGTCAGAATGAGGAAGATGACGGCAATGCAGAAGTTATAGAATCCGAAGAAAAGGAAGAGAGAGTGGGAGAAGGGAAAGATCAGATAACTGTATAGGATGTTTCGCGGTGAAAGCCTCCCGACCATTTTCCTGAAAGCAAGGGGAAGTCCCAGCAGTATCCCTGTAAGCAGGATCTTCTCGGCCACGAATGCCGGAAAAACAAGCTGGAGCGCCGCAAGGATGAAATGGGTTGTCCAGTTAGGTACTGGTTCGGGATTCAGCCGGAAGAACTGTTGAAAAAGGTCGTTGTGCCAGATCAATATCTGATTGATGATGTTTGCGTTCATCAGATGCGACGCACCGTCGAGGCTTGGGAAAAACCTCACCGAGAGGAAAGGAAGAAGGTTGAGGAGTGTAATCAGTGCAAAGAGGAGCTTCTCTAAACAGTCCCACCTATGCTTTTTCATCCCGGAGCTTGTATGATCAAAATGGTTTACAATGGATCTGACTGGAACAGGAGATAATCCTTGATCAGCGGGATCTCTTCAGGCTTTATCCCATTCTTAACAAGGTACAGGATGTCTTCATCAAAGGCAGAAAGGATCTCTTCTTTCCCTGTGAGGGAAGAAGAGAGGCATTGTTTATAGAAACCCGCTGCCTTTGCCCGGTTGCCGAGGCAAAGCTGAACATGTCCGGCATTCATGAGGTCATAAGGAGAGGCTGTATCTGCGGCTTCGAAGATCTCTGTGTAAGAACTCTCGGCCTGTGCCAGCTTACCGAGGACGAACTGGCAATAGGCGATTGGGCGCAGTACTTTCAGGCTGCCGGGTGAGAAGAAAACGACTTTGTTATAGACCTGGAGCGCCTGCTCAAAATCTTTCAGGTTCAGATAACACTGGCCGATCTGCGACTGGAGCTTCAGGTCATCAGGCTGCAGAAGCAGTGCATCACGAAAATACCCCAGGGCGGCCTGGTAATCTTTTAGTTTCATGGAGCAGAACCCGAGTTTGTTCAGGATCCACAACCGGTCGGTATCGAAAAGTTCCGCTTTCTGATAATATTCCACGGCCTTTTTGAACCGTCCGAGCTTCTGCCATCCATAGGCGATCTTCTCGTAATAATCCCCCCTCGGGGCGGCAACCGCCGCCAGGTGATGATACATCTCAATTGCCTCGTGGTAATGTTCCTTTTCGAAATAGAAGGCTGCCAGGCGTTCGGTAAACCCCTCCTTCCTTATCATCGGTTTGTAGAAGGTCAGCTCACTGAAGCGGAACCGGTGCTGGAAAGGATCATCAAATTCATCCTTCGAACCATAGAGCCTGAAGAAACGGTAAATGTCCTGGATATACTGTGTGAAGATGGCATTGGACTGCAGCGATTGGTCAAGAAGCTGTTCCTCCGAAGCCATCTCCTGCATCTGGGCGAATTCGGCTTCAAAATTGGTGACGATCAGGCTTCGCTGTTGTGCCGGGATCGCCTGGAAATTAAGTGCAAAGGAATATTTGTCGGAATTGCAGATGTAAAAGGCTTTTGAGAGGCTCCCGATAAGCCGGCTTGTAATCTCATCGCTTTCATCGGATCTGCTGATCTCCGGGTGCCCTTCGTAAAACGGGACGAACCAGTTTGACATGACATTGAAAAAATCGAACCTCTTCAGAAGCTGGAAGGTGCTCATGAAGACATCGGCTCCCTCGATCTGCATTTTGGAAAATTTCTCGATCTTCTCAAAGAGCCCCGGTACCTCCTCCACAAGGTCTTTCCATCCCGGGTTCTTCTCTTCCATATCCTCCTCATCGGGCTGGTTCAGCTGCAACTTGTCTTCTATCCGGGGCATCATTTTCTTCATCTCCGGAAGGACCTCCTCTTCAAATTCCCTGTTGATCTTCTCGGTCTCCTTTGCCATGAGCAACTGGAAAAGGATCAACTCGATGTCGGAAGAGATCGTTTCATCGTTACCGATCTCCTTCAACCGCTGGGACAATTCAGGGTAGTACCTGATCCTTTTGTCGTAGATCAGCAGGGCCAGGACAAGTCCTGTAAGGGCCCGCTGATATACCTGGTCCTGCCGTGATTCACAGAATTCAATAAGAAGATGGAACTTCTGGACATCGAAGACATTCAGGAGGCTGAGCGTGATGGCGCTGACGACGAGGCATTTGTCGTGCCATTCAACGGATTCCGAACTTCCTATTTTTTTTACAAGGCTGATGTGATGTTCGGTGAATTTCGTTGAAATCCATAACCAGCGAAAGATCGAGTCGATCTGGGAGACTGTCACCGATGTGCTTGTCTCAGTTCCCGACTTTCGGACATCGCTCTCTTCGAAAAGACGGTTCAGGGCCCGGCTGAAGAAGATATCGTCAATCATGGCAGTGGTGGTCACCGGGTCTTCTCCAAGTTTTCTGGCCAGGTTTATTTTTTCAGACCTTCTTGCGGGCAGGAAGGGAAGGAGGAGTATCTGCCGTATCTCATCTGCGATGCCGAGAAGGGAAGCGGACAGGTTATCCAGTATGTTCTCTTGCTGTGGGTCCTTATACCCTTCAAAGGCATAATGAAGCAGTGTCTTGTAGTTTTCGGTCAGGTTCTCAAGCTGGTAATAATAATCTGACGAAGGAACAAAGCGGAGTAATTGTCCTGTCTCTTCCAGCGCCTCTTTGAACCGTTTCTGGAAAATATGTTCACAGATGTGGGAATATCTCTGGTTTACTTCTGCAGCAATCATATGGAAACGAATATAGAAGAAAACGAATTAATCGTAAGAAAATTTTTCCGAATCAGAAACGCACGCCTGTGGTGAAGATGATTGCCTGGAGGTTGTCGCTGTTGAGGTTGTGAAACACATAGTTTCCATGGCTGGAGTTGAGATACCTGTACTCGGCCCTGACATACCCGATCTTCACTGGTTTGTACTCAAAGCCCAGGGTTATCCCATAGGTCATCAGTCCCCTTTCCTGCCCGTCATAATAGTATGGTCCTGACAGAAATCCGTCGGGGTCATTAAAAAATTCGAAACGGCCTGTAACAGAAAAGTGATCATAAAAGATGTACCTGCCCTGGAAAAAGCCTGAGAACATCGTTGCCATCATATTTGAGTCGGCGCCAAGGCGGGCATTGGTCTCAGCGGCGAAATCGAGTTGGCCAACGAACTGAAGCTGCTTGACAGGACTGTAATCAAGGATAATGTTGTTATAGCTGAGGACGTTTGTTGGCTCCTCATTTACTGCCGCCTGGTTGCCGAAGAAATTGTTATATGTAATTGTGAAATTTGACAATGGTTTGAAGTTGAACACGACCATACCTGCCAGGTTGGTATTCTTACTGTATGCAAGAGAATAGGGGTTTCCGATGATAAACGACATATTGAACTTTTCTGAAATCAGGACAGAGACCTTGGTGCCCAGGATGTTGCTGGGTTCAAAATATCCGCCCACCGTAACGGTGCTGAGCTGGTTGATCACAGGCCAGGAGGATTCATATCCAACCGGGTTCAGCATATAGCCCATGTCGACCCAAATCTTCGGGGAGATTCTGAACCCGAAGTTGGCCTGGCGCAGGTTTTTAATAAATTGTGCATTGGGAGCAGCAAGGAGGTTCGGGGCATCCCCGTATTGAATCGCTATTTTTCCCCTGACCTTTTCAGCGTTGTATGCAACCTCCACAGCAGCCACATTCAAACGGATCTGGTTCTGGACCGGACAGTTCCCGGAAAATGGAACAATGTTTGAAGTGTCATTCTTGCTGTTCAGCACCATGTTAACATATGCATCCACATAAAGTCCAAATGAAAAGTTTTTAAGCCGGCCGATTACCTTGCTCTTCAATTCATCGGTAAGGCTGTCTACTTTATTCTGGGATTTCAGAGTGATGGCAGGAACCAACAGAAACAAAAGGAGTATAAGCCCGAAAAGAATGACAGCGTACTTGTCCTTTTTCAACATCATAGGATTACTATTTCCAGCCCCCTCCTAACGAAGTATAAAGGGTGACCAGGGCAATCAGTTCATTACTCTGGGCAACCGAAAGGTTGATCTGTGAGGAAAACAGCATCGCTTGTGCATTGATTACATCAAGGTAACTGGCATAGCCGGCGTTGTAAAGCTGGTTTGACAGGTCGAATGCGGTTTGCGCTGCATTCACGGTAGCCTGCTGGCTTGTCACGATATCATGCTGCTTGTATACCGAAATGACGGCATCGGAGACCTCCTTCAGCGAATTGTTAATGGCTTGCTGGTATGTGTAGAGCATCTCCTCTTTCTGGGCAACCGCTTTCTTGTACCCGGCCTTCAGTTTGCCTCCGGCGAAAATTGGGGCGATCAAGTTACCAAGTGCATTGTATATCAGGTTGGTCGGGAAGAAAGATCCCCCGATACTTCCTGAAATGCTCAGGGATGGCAGCATCATTGCCCGGGCTACACCTATGTTTGCATTTGCAGCAACCAGCGTCTGCTCGGCCATGATGATGTCGGGTCTCCGGACGATCAGCTGAGATGGAACACCAGGGGTTGAAATTTCCGGGATGTTCAGCTGGTCGAGCATGGGACGTCCCCTTTTGATAGCGTGAGGGGCATCGCCAAGCAGGGTACTGATATAGTTTTCTTTCTGAGCGATCAGCATCTCGATCATCGGGATCTGCGTCATGGCCAGGGCCAGTTCTGCCTCAGCCTGGGCAACGACAAGCCCGGATGCTGTTCCTGCTATCATCTTGGCCCGGACAAGGGCAAGGGACTGCTCACGGATCTTGATGTTTTCACGTGTGATGACATATTCATTGTCGAGTTCGAGCAGATCAAAATAGTTTGAAACGATTTCATAAATCAGGGTCAGCCTTACGGATTGCTGGTAAGCCATCTGCCCGAAAAGATTGGCACGGGCGGCCTCCTTGGATCTCCTCATTTTTCCCCACAGGTCAATCTCCCAGCTTATCGTCGCATAGGCTTGTAAACTGCTGGTCGAAATGGGCTTTCCTCCCGCCACAGCTGTTTGTTGCCATCCTCCGTCGGCTCCGATACCAAACTGGGGCCATTGTTCTCCCCGGGCCTGCTTGAAAACTGCCCTGGCCTGCTCTATCCTGGCAAAGGCGATCCTGACATCATAATTATTCCTGAGACCCGAGTTGACCAGTCGCTGGAGAACAGTATCCTTGAATAGTGAAACCCATGCCAGGTCTGCAAGACTTAAAGTATCAGAACTCCTGGCGAACCGGTAGAGTGTGTCGAACTTTGTGACTGTTCGCTTGTAGTTCGGACCAACCTTGCATCCTCCAAAAACCAGGAACAAAGCTAAAAAAGCAACGGGGATTGGGTATCTGAGAAATTTATAGATCATATGACTTTACGATTGGACGATTGACGATTTTCGATTTATGACTTTGGTTTTTCGGCTTCGAGCACCTCTTTCTTCCCTTTCATTTTATTTTCCAGCCTCTGGAAGGCAACATAGAGAGCGGGTACGACCATGACACCGCAGATCGTGGCCATGAGCATCCCTCCGAAAACACTGGTCCCCAGTGCATGACGGCTCGCTGCCCCGGCTCCGGCTGCTATCACCAGCGGAACAACTCCAAGGATAAAGGCAAAGGAGGTCATCAGGATCGGCCGGAAGCGCAGCTTTGCCCCTTCAACAGCGGCATCGAACAGCGGTTTTCCGGAATCGTACTTCTGCTTAGCAAATTCAACGATCAGGATTGCATTCTTGGCCACGAGACCGATGAGCATGATGAGACCGATCTGCGCATAAATGTTGTTCTGAAGTCCGCGCGCCCATTGTAACCCGAAGGCGCCGAATACTCCGAATGGAATGGCCAGGAGAACGGGAATTGGCAGGAACCAGCTCTCATACTTTGCCGCGAGCAGAAAATAGACAAATATGAAACACAGGGTAAAGATATAGGGAGCCTGCCCCCCGGAGATCAGCTCTTCACGGGTCATCCCCGAATATTCGTAACCGAACCCGTATGGAAGGGTTTTGGCTGCGACCTCTTTGACAGCTTCAATCCCCTGCCCGGTAGAGGAGCCGGGCGGAATACCAATGGTAAAGTCGGCCGAACTGTAAAGGTTGAACCGTTTCACAACATCAGGACCCTGGGTAGGGGTGATGGTCACCAGGGTACCCAGGGGGATCATATCACCGGCATTGCTACGCACATATACCTTGTTAATATCCTCCTTGTTGGCCCTGTAAATGGCATCAGCCTGGATGATCACCCGGTAGGACTTTCCGAATTTGTTAAAATCATTTACATAGTAGCTGCCAAATAGCGACTGCAGAGTGGTGTAGATGGTATTTACCGGCACTCCCATCGTTTTCGCTTTCTCTTTGTTGACAGTTAACTTAAACTGGGGTATGTCGTTGCGGAATGGTGAAAAAATGCTTGACACCGCCTTGCTTTTTGATAACTCCTGGTAAAAGGCGCCGACGACGCTGGTCATCTTCTCAAGCCCGGCTCCTGATTTGTCTTCAAGCTGCAATTCAAGACCGCCGGTCTTCCCCAAACCGGAGATGGCCGGAGCATTGAAGGCCATACAGATCCCTCCCGGAATCTTGATAAGTTCCGACTGAAGCTGCTTGATCAGCTCTTCGGCATGAAGGTTTTTTTCCGGCCGCTCCTCCCATGTCTTGAGTTTGACAAAGGCCATGGCATTGGTTGTGCTCACTGAGTTATCAAGGATGGAATAACCCGGGATCATGGTATAGGATTCAACGCCCGGTAATTTGGCAACGAGCGCTTCAACCTGCCGGCTTACCTTGTCGGTTTGCTCGAGTGAATAGGCTTTGGGCGTGTTGATGTTGATGAAGAAATATCCCTGGTCTTCCGAAGGGAGAAATCCCGTAGGAAGGTACTTCATTATGAAGACCGTAAGAACGGAAATGAGTACCAGGAATAGTACCGGCCTGCTAAGGTGATGGGTGAAATTTTTTACAATACCGATATACCCGTTGGTCGTTTTTTCGAAGACACGGTCAAAACCGCGGAAAAACTTTCCGAGTAATCCTTTTTTATCCCGTTTTGGTTTCAGCAGCAGAACACAGAGCGGTGGGCTAAGCGTAAGCGCCAGGACCGCAGAGATCAGAATGGATGAGATCAGGGTCAGTGCGAACTGTTTGTACATAACCCCCACCGTACCGCCAAGGAAAGATACGGGGACAAAAACCGCACAGAGTACCATGGTAATGGTAAGGATGGCTGGAGTAATCTCTCTCATGGTGTGTCTTGTCGCCTCCAGGGGTGTCAGTTTTTCAGTGTCGATCTTCTCCTGCACCGCCTCCAGCACGACAATGGCATCGTCGACCACAATTCCAATCGCAAGAACGAGTGCAAACAGAGTGAGCATGTTGATTGAGAATCCGAGGAAACTGAAAGCGGCAAGGGCGCCAACCAGTGAAACAGGGACCGTGATTGCCGGAATGAGGGTGGCACGCCAGTCCTGGAGAAAGATGAAAACGACTATAAAGACGAGGATAAATGCCTCCATGAGGGTTTTCAATACTTCATCAACGGAAGCAGTCACAAATTCAACCGTATCCAGCCCCTTCTTATACTCAATACCCTGCGGGAACTCCTTCGAAAGCTCATTCATTGTCTCATCACAGAGTTTACGCACATTCACCGCGTTGGAGCCTGGCGACTGGTAAACGGCAATGACTGGCGCCGTCTTGCCATCGAACCGTCCGAATGCATCATAGGTTTTTAAGCCTAGTTCGATTCTGGCAATGTCTTTCATCCTCACGATGGAGCCATCCTTGTTGGCTTTCACGATGATATTCCCGAACTCCTGTTCATCAGCGAGACGGCCCTGGACGCGGATCATGATCGACATCTGCTGGCCTATCGCAGCCGGCGATTTCCCTATCTGACCGGCAGCGGCCTGCACGTTCTGATCCTTTATGGCGGATTGGACATCCTGCACCGATACCTGAAGTCCGGCCATCCGTTCGGGATTCAGCCAGATCCTCATGGCATAATCATCCCCTCCGAAGAGGTTGACGTCTCCGACACCGGAAATACGTTTTAATACATTTACAACATTGATGTTGAGATAGTTGGAAAGAAATTTGGTATCGTAAGCTGTGTCGCTGGAAACAAGCGCATAGAGAAGCAAAATACTCGGGGATTTCTTCATGACAATGACTCCACCCTGGATGACCTCCTGTGGGAGTACGTTCATAGCCCGTTGGGTGCGGTTCTGCACATTGACCGTGGCCATATCGGGATCGGTACCGACTTCAAAATAGACTGTGATATTGCACGACCCGTCGTTGGCACATTGTGAGGTCATATAAGTCATGTTGTCAACCCCGTTGATCTGCTCCTCCAGCGGGATGGAAACCGTTTTCTGGACATCCTCGGCGTTGGCTCCCGGGTAGTAGGCGGTTACCTGAATGGTAGGAGGCACGACATTCGGGTACTGCGAGATCGGCAGCACGAACATGCTGAGGATCCCGACCAGTGAGATCAGAATGGCTATGACCGAAGAGAGTATGGGACGGGTTATGAAGGACTGTAACATAATGTACGATTTACGGTTTTAGATTTACGATTTTTTCGCTATTTCACTTTATCGCTGTATCGCTACTTCATAGTAACCGGCACTTGCGGAACAGTGAGCGTATCAGGAACCATAACCGGTGTGATCTGCATACCTTCCTGGAATTTCTGGAATCCTTCGAGCATGATCCGGTCGCCGATCTTCAGGCCATTCTGTACAATATATTTATTGCCTATGGCACGTCCCAGCAGGATCGGGACCCTGTCAACCTGGTTGTCCTTCCCTACCACGAAAGCAAAGTTCTTGCCCTGGATCTGTGTTGTGGCGCCCTGCGGGATCACAATACCCTGCTCCTCCTCAAAAAGGATCATGTTTACATTCGCAAAGTTTCCCGGTTTTACCAGGCCGTCGGGATTGTCAAAGACGGCGCGAAGAGCGATCGTTCCGGTAGCAGGGTCGATGGCCCGGTCCATGAAATCGATCTTTCCAAGATGGCTGAACAGGAGGTTATCAGAAAGCGTGAGGAACACTTTGAAAACGTCTTTTCTCTCTTTAAGCATTTCCTTGTTGGCTTCCGCATACCGCATGATCTTCAGGTAGTCGTTTTCATTCATCTGGAAATTGACATAAATGGGATTGATCGCGGAGATGGTGGCAAGCAGTGTGCTTTCCCCTTTACCGACAAGGTTCCCGGGACGTACATCACAGGCGCCGATATAACCGGTAATGGGTGCAGTCATGGTTGTATAGGAGAGGTTCAGTTTCGCCTGCTCCAGGTTTGCCCTTGAACTGGCAACCATGGCACGGTCCTGCTGTTCGGTGGTCACCGCTTTGTCGTAGTCGTTCTGGCTGATGGCATTGGTCGACAGCAGTGGTTTAAGACGTGCCACATCCAGCTTGGCTTTTTCCCATGCCGCGATCTTGTTGTCGAGGTCTGCTTCTGAGAACTTAAGGCTGTTGATGTATTCGCCCTGTTCAATGGTGAAAAGATGTTGCCCCTTCTTTACGATGGAACCTTCCTGGAAGGTCCAGTTTTCGAGGTACCCGGCAACACGTGCCCTTATTTCAATCGTCGGAATACCGGCGGCTTGTCCGACCATCTGGAGATAGACGGGCACTTTTGTGCCCTTCAGTTCCATCACTTTCAGGGGAGGTGCCTGCTTTTCCTGCTGCTTCTTTGATTTACATCCGGGAATAAGGATGAAAACGGCTGGTAGTAAAATAATCATCAGAGAGATGATCCTGTGGTATCTAGTGGTCATTGTTAAAAGATTTTAATGGTGATGCAAGATAACAAAAAAAACTAAAAGTCATTTCATATCCTTAATATCCATTTTCCTTTATTTTTGTTCTTTCCAAAATTTCTGCCGCTTGATCAGAAATACCTTTTGTTCCGCTTTTACTTTTCTTTGCATTGTTCTGTTTCCGCTGGTTTCCGCTGGTCAGTTTGTTTCCTGCGGAGGTCCCCGCGAAATGGATCATCCCATCACATTTTCTCATGATCCGGGTTCGGCCGAAAGGAACACCAATGAGATTATGACAGCAATTGCGAAAGAGGTTCTCAGAGAGCCCTGGAAGGTGGTACTGAAGGTGCGTTTTGTTCTTGATGTGCAGGTCAGCCAGGGGAAGCCTGGTGAGGCCATGCTGCAGATGATTCTATCCGGACCCGGAGTTACCGGCGACACACGATACCGCCTCTTCGATATTGCCGATGTTCTTCTACCTTCAAAGGTGAGCATTACAATCCGCGTCACCAACAGGGCTGATCCATCTATGTCAAGGGAGATTACCGTCGACCGGCCACTTGCAGGAAATTCCGATACTACCGGCAGAGGAGATTACAGGCTCCTCTTCGACCCGATGACCGATACCCTGGTTGTGCAATCTGCAGGGATGTCGTTTGATGAGGATGCCAGGAACCGGTTCTTTGCAAGGCTTGCGGAGATTAACGATTACTATGCCTGCCGGGCTTTGCTCGATACATTGAACCGCCTTGCGGAACAGACCGATATACAAACGGCCGGGGCCTTACCATGGAACTATATCAGGGTGCGGGAGATCTCCCACGCCATCCGGCTGATAGAGAAGAAAGATTTTCCAGGGAATCTTCTTTCTGGTGGCTTTGACCCGCTCAGCCTGGTTAATCTCTTAACGGCTACAGACAAACGTTCAAGAAGTCTTGCCTTTACTTTCCGGGATGTTCTTTATGCTTCAGGAGCGATCTCTTTCAACGGATTTGCCGACTCCCTTTGCGAATATTTTATCCAAAGGGTCCTTGTCTATATCACCCTTTCCCACAGGATGAGCGTCATCAACGGTGAAATATATTCGGCGTGGCTTGATCACTATTTTGATTTCTCTGTTTTTGAGAATGAAACCGATCTTTTGATGCTGCTTGCCAGGAAAATTTACCCCGATGCCAACCATGACACCATTCCTGCCTTTTTGTCGCTCAGACTCTTTTCGTCTTACCAGAGACTTGCTGACCTCCAGATGAAGAACGGCGCATTTGCCGAGGCATTTGACCTGATGGACCACGCTTCACGGTTCACCGGGATGAATCCGTATTTTCCGAAGGAGAAGATGGAGATCGGAACCATTTCAGCAGCTGCCAGGGGGATCTTCAATTCTTACGTCGGTATTGCCGGCACCTGCATCGCCGGCGGAAAGTTTGCCATGGCAGATAATTACCTTCAGAAGGCTGACGATTACAGGAAGATGCACTTCTATTTCAATCTTTCAGATTCGCTTTACAACATTGTGTTCAGTGATCTCTTCTTCCGTCGGAATTCCGAGTGTGATCAATTGCTTGATGCCGCCAGTTTCGACATTGCCCTCTCGTGTTATCGTTTCCTTGAGAACACTTATGATTCAAACCGGTTGTCGGCTATCCGTTCCGGGCTGGAGGGGAAAAAGAGAAGGGCGAGGATAGGTATTTTCAGGGAGGTGAGTGGCAGCATCTCTTCTGCTTTAAAGGAAAGCAGTTCCGATTCAGTCCTTTTTTATTTTGAAAAGGCAGCCGCTTTACAAAAAGATCTGGAAGGGGTGAAAGAGGTTGAATCTGTAATCGATTCACTCGCTCCTTTTGTTGCCCGGATTAAGGTAGAGCGGTTGACGCGATCAGCCTGTGCGGCTGTCTCCAGGCGTGAATTCACACTCGCGATGAAAGAGTTCGGAGAGGCTGCCGCAATTGCAGGAGCAAACAACTTTCTGGTTGACAGTGTTTCGGATTCCCTTTACCGGGTCGCGGTAAAGCAGAATCTCCTGATCACCCTGAGTTCACAGCAGCGTTTTATCTGGACCAATAGTTTTGATTCAGCAATGTTGGCTCTCAACCGTGGAAAAAGGATGGCGGCAGCCTTCGGCCTGTCGGAAGATCCCGACGTTCTGATTGCCTTTAGCCGGTACATGGACAGGATTGCCGGGCAGCGGTGCAGTAATCTCAGCGACACAATACTTGTCCAGGTTATCCGGGCCGACAGGAGCAGAGCCATGAAAAATTACCTCAGGTCGGTCATGATACTTCAGCAGGCCTTGAAGACGGCAGCGAAAAATCCGCAATGCCCGTTCCCGGTTCAAAATCTCCGGGATTCTGTAATGAAGTATGAAAAACCAGCAATTTACCAGCAGAAAATAGAGGAGATCAACCATTCATTATCGGCAGGGGATTATGATAAGGTTGTATCGATTTTTTCGGAAAACGATAAATTTTTTGAGTTGAATATGCTGGAACGGTTCGGCCTCCCGAGGGGCAATATGTATGATTTTGCAGTCACCCGGGGGAATCCATACCTCACCGCAAAGATTCTCCTTTATTTTTCTGGAAAGTCGGAATACGGCGAGGCGATTCGGTCGCTTTTACTTTTGCGATCACAGGGATTTCCGGAACGCAGTGCCGGAGAGATGATGGTCCAACTTGGCAAACGAATGGCGGCCGGCGACCTCAGAAGCAATCCGGGAAAAGATCCTGAACTGATGGCTGAAAATTATACAGGAAAGGATCCCTGGTTCTCTCCATTCCGTTCATCCTATGTCGCCGAGTGGAGGAGAATGCTCGAAGCAATGGGACCGATCCGCTGATCGCCGGAGCGCTAATTAAGAATCAGTTTACCGGTTTCACGGATATCTCCGGCCACCAGGTGGTAGAAGTAAATTCCCGGAGCTGCCTTGCCGGCAGGATCTGCTGCAGGATCCCATTTTAGTGTGTTCACACCGGCCGGCAGTGTGCCCTGAAAAATAACCTTGCGGACGATCCCGTTAAGATCGTAAATGAGCAGGGTTACAGGGGTTTGCTTTTCAAGCATAACAAGCAGGTTGAATTCCGATGAGGAAGGGTTCGGATAGACCAGCATGTGGCGCAGCATCACCGGTAAAGACAGCTCCTCACTTCCTGCCAAGATGGGTTTCGCCAGGCGTACGGTGGAGTAGAGGCGGTACTCTCCGGGCTTCATGAGTAGGGTTGCATTCTGATCCTGGACATCGAGTGAATCGCCGGTATAATATTCATACCACATACCGGTTTTGGTGAATGCTGGATCTGCATTCTGATCCACTACATCGAAATTTCCGAGAACCGTGACATCCATCGTAGTGTGATGCAGCCAAACCCGCTTCACAGCAGAGGTCAGATCGATGAAATAGTCTGTGGTTTTGAACACCGGCTGGCTCTTTTTCAGGTTCATCAGGACAGAGAAAACATTATTAACATGTCTTCTTCTCACCTGGTCATAATAATCCCACCGGATCGGTTTTGGTGTCAGCCTGGAATCCGAGGTCCCGGTCGGGTAATTGATGGAGTAATCATAGCCCAATTCCCCGAATTGCCAAAGCATCTTGGGACCGGGAATGGTATAAAAGAAATTGACCGCCAGTTCGATCCGTTTGAGACCTGTGGTAGTATCCTTTACGTTATAGGGTGGTTTGCTGGAGTTTCCGGTTGTAATGTTCCTGTACATGACCCTCTCTTCATCGTGGCTTTCCATGTACCCGACCAGATTGGGCTGGCTCCACCCGCGTTTCTTATATGATACCCAGGAGAGGTCGGAGTTGTTGTTGCTGTTCCACCCCCCGGAAGCATTAATATACGATCCGTTCATGTTTCCCCAGAGCATCATCCCGTTCCCGGCCAGTACAACCTCCTCGGTATTGTCGGCGAAATGTTCAAGGATAATATAGGCATTCGTTTTTACCGAACGGATGTAATTGGCATAGTTGTTCAGGATTGAAATGCGGCTCGCATCATATTGTCCCCAGAGGGCGACGTTGTTCGGATAGGAGTTCTTCTGCGTGAATCCCTTGGAGAGATCAAACCGGAACCCGTCCACATGGAATTCGTTAAGCCAGTATTTGACAAGTCTTTCCATGTATGTCTTGGTATAGGTGCTTTCATGGTTGAAATCGTACCCGACGTTATAGGGGTGTTTCGGAATGGGGTTGAACCATGGACTGTTGGCCGCAGGGCGCTGGGCAGTAGCATCCCAGTATAACTTCACGAGGGGTGAATTCCCGAAATGGTGGTTGCAGACGATATCCAGGATGACCGCTATCCCTTTTGCATGGGCAGCTTCAACAAACTGTTTCAGGCCATTTTTAGTGCCATAATATTTATCAACGGCAAAAGAGTAATCGGGGTTGTATCCCCAGCTTATATTTCCTTCAAACTCCATAACTGGCATCAGTTCAATGGCATTGACCCCGAGGCGTTTCAGGTAATCGAGTGTGTCGATAAGTGAGGGATAATCATGCTTGGCGGTAAAATCTCGGATCAGAAGCTCATAGATGATCAGATCGGTAACAGCAGGGGGATTGAAGGTATTGCTGTTCCAGGGATATGGATCCTGGTCGGTCTGCAGGTATGTGGCGATTCCGCTGGTTTTTCCTGAAGGATAGGGAAGTAGCCCCGGGTAGGTGGAAGCCGGAATATACTGGTCATCCGGATCACTGACCTTATCGGCAAAGGGATCCCCGATCCTGAGAGTCCCGTCGACCAGGTACTGGAAGATATACTCTTTCTTCGGGGTCAGGTTGCTTACCTGGATCCAGTAATGCATGCCGTCAGTGGTCTTTTTCATATAGTATGCCGAATCCATCTGCCAGTTGTTGAAATCGCCGAGTGCAAAGACATGATTCTTCAGAGGAGCAAAGAGTGCAAGGACAACGGTAGTAGGGTTGATGTAATTTATTCCGGCAATCGTGCCTGCAGGCATATCGGCAATAGCAGGGGAGGGCAGGATGGTGTAAGAGAAGGAGTCGGCAGCAGTGGCTGTATCGTTCGTTGCCACGATCTTCACCCAGTACTTTACCCAATCCTGGCCAAAATTGTCTGCCAGGATCGAATCGGTGATCCCTTTTCCAGCGGCGGTCTTGACAAGGGTGCCATTCACAAATATCTTCATGGTATCGGCAAGCGGGCTCTGGGCCGCGACGGGAATAGTGTCATTTTGGAGGAGATATAGATTTTTAGAGGTGGGAAGAAGGATCCTTACCGTGGTGACCGATGGATATACATCGGCAAAAATGTCGCTGCCGTCGGCATTCCGTCCGACCTTGGTCCCGTTTGAATTCCTGAAGACAAAAGCAAGTTTCAATATCTGTTCACTTACCGGAACACCGTAAAAACTTCGGATGGAGGGGATTATCCTTAGCTTGTACTTGTTGTTTCCGAGCGGGGACATCTGTGCCTTGGTAGTGTTCTCGTTCCATCCTGCGATCACATATTTCCAGTCTGTTGCACTGGTACTGAGATTGGTTATCACGCCGGTATGGGCATAGATCGGTGGGGCAACATCTTTCAGTTCGGCATTTCCGAGCGAGGCGTCAAAGATGATTGTCACCGAATCATTTTCAACCGGGTACTCGGGAGTGGTTACAATGACCTGTGCAGGAAGGTTTTTTGCAACCAGGAAGGTTGTGAATGCAAGGAGGATGAAGAGTTTAATGGATTTCATAAGGATGCTTTTATCTTATGACAAAGATACTCAGAAATTGGTTGTCGGAGGGCAATAAAAAAACCCGGTCGGAACGGCCGGGTTTTTATGTCTGCAACGGGTTATCAGTTCTTTATGAACTTAGCCGTTGAGTGGCTGTTATCATTGGTATAGAACCTGATAAAATAGATTCCGGCTTTCAGATTGCTGGTATTAACCGACATCTTTTCGGTATTCAGGTTGTTCATGATCATGACCTTCTGGCCTACAACGCTGTAGATCTCAATCCGCTGTATTCCATTCAGATGTTCGAAATTCATAACATTGTTAACCGGATTCGGATAGAAATTCACGAAAGTATTTCCAACTTCATGGATTCCGACACCGCCGATTTTTCCGGACGTGTATGTCATGACTGCTTTACCAGTTGCGGAGTCGCCGGATGCTGCGACTGGCGTAACTTCGAAAGCCAGGTAAAGACCTGCATCACTTGCAATCGTAGTAATAGTCGTTCCGGCTGCACCTGCAATCTCGGTAAGGCTGTCGCCGGCTGTATTCGGTGATGTATACCATTTATAAAGTGAGGTTCCTTCGGGGATACCATTAACATTTTCGTAGGTATAGCTGGCAGTCAGAACCTGTCCGACGTTCAACTCACCTGTAATTTCCAGGTTATATGCCCAGGGCGGGGTGAGAATATTCGGGTTCTTGTTGTCATACCATACTTCAACAAGGTTCTGTGCACCGCCGGTTGTATCGATGACGTCATATTTACGGTTCGGGCCTCCGCCGGGGAATTCTGAAGTATTCCAGTCTCCGTTGAAACGGAACTTGAATTCAGCAGGTGATCCGCCGATGTATGTTCTCGGAACGTTCATTTTAATAACATAAACACTGTCACCAGCGTCATCAAAGAGAACATCATAAGCTCCCCATCCGTTAATGTTGCCCGCAATATCCAGGTAATCATAAGCAGCGGAATCAGGATTGAAATGACCGGCACTCATCTGGTATTTCATGATACAATTGAAGGTAACAGGTACCGTAGTCGGATCGTAATTACTGTACATGTGGTTCAGGGTCTTTGATGTGGTAGGAGACCACATCTTGCGGTTTGGTCCGCCACCCGGAAACTCAGAAGTGTTCCAGTCGCCGTTGATCCGGAATTTGTACTGGTATATGCGGTTGGCATCCAGTTGGTAGCTGATCTCATATGTGCTGTCGCCATTGTCGGTCATGTGAGGAGAACCTCCCCAGCCGTTCATTTCACCTGCAATATCCATAAAGTCCACAGCCGGGTTGAACTGTCCGTTGAGAATATAGTACTTCATGTTGACGACGAAGATGACTGCATTAATCGGATCGTCGTTCCACCAGACATCGTTGGTGGTAACACCGGGAAGCGCTTTCATGCTCCTGTCAACGGTTTCAAGGGTGGCATCGTTAATACGGTATTTGAAGTTATAAACCACACCGCTGTCAAGGCCTGTCTCGATCATACCGGTATAGGTAATATCGGGATTCGGATTGAGAAGCAGGGGTGCGATACCCTGATCAAGGACCACATAAACGTTATCCATGATGGGGTCAAACTGACCTTCATTTACCATCTTATTCATATTCACCTTGAAGGAGAATTTGGGAGTTGAAGATTCAAATGTCAAAGGAATAAAGAAGTCCTTGCAGGCAGGAGGAGCAGCTGCATCAAAATCACGTCCGTCCTTGGAATCCCATTGGCCATCGTTGAAAACAGCACAAATCCGGGTTACAATCGTTCCGGGAGCAACACCATAAAATGCGGAAGGCCTGTAGGAAATAGAATAGGAGCCGTCAGGATTAGGCATAAGCCAGGGATCTTGTCCATTGTGCCCTTTTTCATTATATCCAACAACTTCTGACCAGTCAACTCCGCCAATGGTTAGTCCGGAGTGCATATATACCTTCGGTACTCCGGCAAGAGTAGCAGCCTGGAAACAAGCCAGAACCGGATTAAAAGTAAGTGTGATCGAGTCAAATACTGTAGCATTAGCAGGTGTGACCGTAATGGCTGCGGGCATCTGACTCTGCGCAATGTTAGAAAATACCACCACCGAAAGAAGAACGAGGAGCATTTTCGTAATTTTCAAAGTAAAATTTTTCATAGGCTTGGTTTTTAGATTAATTATGGTTTATTAAGAACAAATATAGGCTATTTTTTTCAACTGCAAAGTTAAAAATAAATAAAGTTTAGAGCGAACGGTAAATATTTTTTATTTTTACAACCACGAATTCTATTTATTTAACCAAAATTTAACAGCTATGAGGAAAATTCTACGATTGAAGATTTTTTTCCTTCTTTCTTTCATTTGTCTTGGCTGGTCTGCTCACGGACAGTTTGGAACGTTGACCGGTACGGTCACGGACAAACAGTCCGGTGAGAAGCTGCCCGGAGCGAATGTCTATATTGAAGGAACGACCATTGGTATATCCAGTGATGCAGACGGAAAGTATACCCTGAAGTTGCCTGTGGGTAAACAAATTATTGTATGCAGCTATACAGGTTACGTGAGATCTTCGGTGCAGATTGAAATGCAGGCCAACCAGACCTTCACCCAGAATTTCAACATTGTGGAGGATAACCTGCAGCTTGATGAGATTGTTGTGGTTGGTTACGGTACCAAACGTAAACGCGATATCACAAGTTCAATTTCTACCGTAAAAGCCCAGGAGATTCAGTCAATTCCGGTTGAAAACTTCGGGAAAGCCTTACAGGGACGAACCCCCGGCGTTCAGATCACATCCGACAACGGTCTTCCCGGTGGAGGTGTCACCGTTCGTGTCCGCGGTACCTCCTCACTAACCGCAAGCAGTGAGCCGCTCTATGTTGTCGACGGAGTGCCGACAACCTCCGGAAGTTACCTGAACTCATCAGGTTTCCCCGATAAGTCGAATGTCCTTTCACAGATCGACCCAAGCGATATCGAATCGATCGAGTTCCTGAAGGATGCCGCCGCAGCCGCCATCTATGGTGCCCGGTCTTCCAACGGGGTTATCCTGATAACGACCAAAAAAGGAAAACTGTCCGAAGGGAAAGCAAAAACACAGATCACGGCAAACTATTACATGGGCTTTACCACGATTACAAACAAGCTCAAGGTGCTCGACGGTCCAACTTACCTGGCATTGACCAAGGAGGCCTGGTTCAATTCAAAAATGGGTACCGAAGAGGATTACTACAAGCAGTTGCCTTATGGTATCTATGATCCGAACAAGACTTTTGCTCAGAATAAGGAGATCATCGATAACACCAACACCGACTGGATCAACGAATGCCTCCGTTGGGGAACCATGCAGAACGCTTCTCTTTCCGCAACCGGCGGTTCAGCCCGTACGCAGTTCTATCTTAACGGATCTTATTACGGTGAAAACGGCTTCCTGATCGGAAACTCTTTCCAGCGTATCAATGGCCGCGTCAACCTGGGTCACAATGCCACCGACTGGCTCACCTTCGGGGTAAATGCCAGCGTCAGCAAGACCATCAGCAAACGCCAGCCTACCGGATGGGCAGGTGGTATCGGAACAGGCCAGAGCCGGTCGCTCCCTATCATGCCTGTCTATACACCTGAAGGAGCCTATTTTGCTCCCAAGACTTCGAACCTGACCAATGTGGTCGCTGTACGTGAAGACCTGAACACCTCTGCAAATACCTTCGCCGTTCTTGCAAATGTTTATGCCGAAGCACATTTTACGAAATGGCTCTCCATCCGTGAGGAGTTCGGTATTGATAACTTCTATCTGAAGGATTATAAATATGAAGGGACGATCACCCACGAACTGGCGATTGCCACCGATCGCAGGGTACAGGTTGAGAATTACACGAACGTCATCTCCCTTAACTTCAACAAGACCTGGAACAAGCACAATGTCACTGCCTTCCTTGGTTACCAGGTCCAGAACAGCCAGCAGAATGATAATTATGTTACCGGTACCGATATGCCTAGTTCAAGCCTCCAGCAGCCCAACAGCGCCTCCATCATTACAGGCGGCAACTGGGTTACAGGATTCGGCTTTATGTCGATCATCGGTCGGGCAACCTACCAGTACAAAGACAAGTATTATTTGACATTGAGCTTACGCCGCGACGCCTCCTCCCGGTTTGGTCCCGGTAATAAATGGGGATGGTTCCCGGCCGCATCACTCGGATGGAGCCTCACCGAAGAGAAGTTCTTCACAGATAAGGTCAAGAAAGTCCTCTCCTTCCTGAAAATCAGGGCCAGTCTCGGGAATACCGGTAACTCTGAAATCGGTGACTTCTCCTATGTCGGTTTGTATGGAGCCACCAGCTATAATGGTGTCCCCGGAACCAGGATCGACCGAGTCGGGAACCCTGACCTCCATTGGGAAACTACGACACAAGCTGACATCGGTTTTGACTTTGCATTGTGGAACGGAAGGTTGAACGGGGGATTTGACTACTATTACAAATGGACAAAGGACATGCTTGTTGCAGTGAACATCCCTCAGACAAGCGGTACCTCAACCATTGTCAAGAATATCGGACGTATGGATAATAAGGGTATCGAACTCTTCCTTAACTCCAACAACCTGGTTGGGAAATTCAAATGGCAGACCGAATTCAACATCAATCATAATGTTAACAATGTGGTTGATATAGCAGGCCAGATCCTTGCCGGAGAAAACTATGGAAATAACTATGCCCAGGAAGGACACCCGATCGGTGCCTGGAGACTTGTTGAATTCTATGGCATTGATCCGCAGAACGGGCAGGAACTCTTTGTTCTGGCCGACGGTTCGATCGGCCCATGGAATGACGCCGATCCCAACTTCTTCCAGAATAATGCGAAGGTGACCGGAAACCCCTATCCTTCATGGTTCGGAGGTTTGAATAACATTTTCAGCTGGAAGGGTATTGATGCCACTATCTTCTTCACTTATCAATGGGGGAACAATGTTTACCGCGATGACGGAAAATTCTTTGAGGGAGGTTCGATCGGCGCTAACTGGAACCAGATGTCTACCATCGAAGACCGCTGGCAGAAGCCGGGCGATATTGCTTCTACTCCTCAGTTGCTCTGGAAAAACACCTATTCCACTCACAATTCAACCCGTTACCTGGACGACGGTTCATTCCTCAGACTAAAGACTCTCTCGATTGGTTACACCCTGCCTGCCAACTGGACACAAACCATCAAGATCAGCAGCATCAGGTTCTACGTCATGGCTCAGAACCTCTGGACCCTGACCAAGTTCAAGGGCTGGGATCCTGAAGTAAACCGCGATGGTTCCGGGAATATTACGTCCAGCACGACATACCTGAGTCCACCCCAGGGGAAGACCTTTACAGTTGGGATAAATGTCAATTTCTAACCAAAAAATTCGAACAAACATGAAAACGAGATATATTTTACTTGCACTGTTGGCAGTAGCTTTGATCGGATTTACATCCTGCAAGAAGGTCATCGAGAAGACCCCGGAAATGTACCTTTCCGATCAGACTGCCCTCACAACCGTTGAAGGTTTGCAGGCTGCCCTCATTGGAACCTATAACGCCCTGATGAATGGTGACCTCTACGGAGGAAATGCCTGGGTATGCGGCGATATGATCGCCAATAATGTGAAACCTTCCGGACAGGGAAACATCGTTTACGAAGAGACGCAGATGCTGGAAAAGAATATGTCGCCCGACAACCGTCTGACGGCATCGTACTGGCAGAACGCTTACTATTCGATCAACATGGCCAACTCTATTATGGAAGCAATTCCTACCGTTGCACCACCAGAGAACGTTGCAAATCAGATCAGGGGAGAGTGTCTCTACATCAGATCGATGCTCTATTTCGACATGGTCAGGTATATCGGTAACCCGAACACAGCGCTTGGAGTACCCCTCGTCCTTGCCCCGACTGGCATCGACGGCCAACCTGCCCGCGAACAGGTCAGCGCCATCTATGCACAGATCGTGACCGACCTTAAGGAAGCTGCCACCATCCTGCCGGAATCGAATGATAACCGGGCAACCAGCTGGGCTGCCAAAGCCCTGCTTTCAAGGGTTTACTTTTACCTGAACGATTGGGATAACTGCATTACCTATTCGGATGAAGTGATCAATAGTAAAAATTTTTCATTGGTCGACAGTGTTAGTTTGAACTTCAGCACTGTTATAACCTCTGAGATCATCTTCGCCATTCTGAGCACCCAGGTTCAGCCTGCTGCCGGTACCCTGAACGGATACTACCGACTGGCAAGCAACGGTAAGTTTTCACCCTCAACAAACATGCTGAAGGTCTTTACTTTCACGGGTGGTCTGCAGGACCAGCGTTACCGACAGTTCTTCGTCCAGTCGAATGGTAAATATTTTACAACAATGTTTGATGACCGGTATATGAACATTCCGCTGATCCGCCTGGCAGAAGTTTACCTCAACCGTGCCGAGGCCAGGTATAACAAGGGAGATAACCAGGGTGCCCTGTCCGACCTGAATGTGATCAGGAAACGTGCCGGCCTTACCGACACCCTTCAGGTCAATCCCAATCTGCTCTATTATGAGAGATTCAAGGAGCTCGTATTCCAGGGTGATAACTTCTTCAACATGAAGCGGCTTCAAAAAGCGGAGATCTCTGATCTGAAACTCCCATGGAACAGCATCCGCCTGGTTTACCTGATCCCTCAAAGGGAGATGGATGTAAATCCAAACCTTGTCCAGAATCAGTAATTATTAGGATGTTTCAAAAAAAAGAGGGTGTCTCTTCCGGGACACCCTCTTTTTTATTCCTTCATATAAACAAAATACTCCCAGGGCAACAGCCTCATCTTTTCCCCGGGTTTTAATTCCCTAACCTGACCTGTGAACTGCTCCCTGAACTTCCCGGGGAATATATTCCCAGAAAGGATTACATCCTGGCTCTGGGCGGAGAGGTTCAGGATGACCAGAAGATGGTCTGTCCCTTTCGAACGGGTAAAGGCGTAAACATTTATATCGTTAGTGGTAGGGATCTTAACCAGGTTGCCGCCCTCTTTTCCGTTCAGAAGGGCCTTGTTCTTCTCTTTTAACTTGACAAGGGTGGTATAGAATCCCTCAAGGGGATAATCGTCCCAGGGGATCGTATCCTTGTCGAAAAAACGCAATCGTCTCTTCATGGCCGACTCCTGGCCATTGTAAATCAGAGGAAACCCGGGGAAGGTAAAGGAGAGAACAGCAAAGGTTTGGGCGCCATCTCCCATCCGTTCATACTCTGTTCCGTTCCATGTGTTCTCGTCGTGATTAGAGGTGAACCGCATGCGGTAGGCATCCGCATTGTACCTTTTCTCTTCTGCCTTCAGGGCAGAATCGAGTTTGTTGGCACTCTTTTTTCCCTTTGCAATGTTATTCATCAGGTGAAAGAGATCCCAGGAGTATGTCGCATCAAAGGCAACATCATGCATCCCTGGATTTTCATCTTCGGCAAGCATGAAAATATCCTTCGTTTTCCGTAATACCGGCACGGTTTCATTCCAGAAATCCATGGGGAGCATGCCTGCCACATCACAGCGAAAACCGTCAATATCGGTCTCTTTAACCCAGAAAAGCATGGCATCGGACATGTATTTTCGCAATCCCGGTTTTGAGTAGTCCAGGCCTGCAACATCGGTCCAGTCGGCAACAGGAGAGATGATCTTCCCCGATTTATCCTGCTTGTACCAATCCGGGTGTTCCCTGATCAGGGTGTTGTCCCATGAAGTATGGTTTGCCACCCAGTCGATGATGACGTACATGCCCAGCGAATGGGCTTTCTTTACCAACGATTTGAAATCGGCCATTGATCCGAATTCAGGATTTATCCCGAGGTAGTCTTTTATGGAATAATAACTTCCCAGGCTTCCCTTGCGGTTAAGGCTTCCGATTGGATTTATTGGCATGAGCCAGAGAATCCTGATACCCATCTTCTGAAGACGGGGCAGATGGTTCTCAAAGGCCCTGAATGTACCTTCCGGGGTATACTGCCTTATGTTGACCTCGTAGATTGTGGCATCACGGCTCCACTGAGGATGGGTGATGACCGACGGTTTCTTTTCCATGGTTTGAGATTGCGTGGAAAGGATGAACAGGAAAAATGTGATGGATGAAATGATCAGTTTTTTCATATGCTTTTGAGGTGAATTATTTCGTCAATATATCAAATGAATTTGCTTCAAGGGTCAGGATGATCTTGTTCCCTTCTGCCTGAAGTTTTCCTCCGAAACGGGATTGCAGTTTTGCATCAGCCAAGGATTCAGGGATCTCGAATTCGATTTTCCTGGATGATTTGTCCTTGTTGAATGCCACGATAACGATCTCATCAAAGTATGAGCGCATATATACAAAGATTCTGTCTGTTACTTTAAGGTTCGCGAATTCGCCGAAGAGAAGGGCCATACTGCTGCGTCGCAGCTCGGCAAGCCTGGATGTCAGCGTCATCAGGTAATTCTCATGTTTGTTCAGGCTGTCGAAACGCATCATGCGGCGGTTATCGGGATCGCCACCGCCCGGCATACCGATCTCGTCACCGTAGTAAATAATGGGAATCCCGGGAATGGTCATGTTGAAAGCCATCAGTGAGGCCAGTTTTCTGTATCCGGCAGTGTCCTCCACTTTTATTTCCCGATCCCATCCAGCCTTTTTATCATCCTCCCCGAAGCTGATTGCACCTGAGGCAAATGAGATAAACCGGGCAAGGTCCTGGTTCCCGGTGATGTTGCCCATCAGTGAGTGCTCTCCGTAGTAATTGAATGTCTGGTGCAGGGAGTAATCGAGATCGCGGAAAGAGCTGTAATCCCGGGCAAAAGCAGTCCGGGCATCGAAATAAAGGTTGAAGTCGAACTGTGCATCGAGCATCCCGGGATTGATGTAACTACGGATCAGGTCTCGGCTGCCAAAGGTTTCACCGATCTGGTAGACCGACCGGTTCTCGGGAATGATCACCTGTTCCTTGATCTTTTTGGTCAGAGTCCTCCAGTAGAGTTCCGGCACGTGCTTGGTGGCATCGTGGCGGAAACCGTCGAGCTGGTATTGTTTGATCCAGAAGAGGGCGGAGTCGGAAACCAGTTCTACTACTTCCGGCCGGGCAAGATCAAGTGTCGGTAGAAATTCATCGAACCAGGTTGTGAGGCGCTGCTCGTCCCAGAGCCGTATGTTTTTTCGTTTATCCGGCAGAATAAGGGCGGTAGCCCAGTCGGGATACTGTTTGATAAGCCAGCTATCCTGGTGAACATGGTTGGAGACAAAATCGAGGATCACGTTGATATCCTTGTCGTGTGCTTCCGTTACCAGTTTTTTCAGAACATCGGGATTGCCAAACCGGTTGTCAACCGTTGTAAGTGTCACCGGCCAATAGCCGTGATATCCAGAGAACTTGCGGTGGGGCGGAGGATATTCAACCCATGCGTCGGGTGGGTTCTGGGTCAGGGGTGAGATCCAGAGCGTGTTTACCCCGAGCTTTGTGAAGTAACCGTCATCAATCTTTTCAGTGATTCCTGAAAGATCACCTCCCTGGAAATTGGATTTCCAGTCGACCTCCTTATCATTCACTGGAAAATCATTCTTTTTATCCCCGTTCCTGAACCTGTCGATCATCAGGAAATAGATGATCATGGCCTCCTTGTCCTGCCGGGTGAGTTCTCCGGGATCCTTGATTACGTATCCGTTGTGAAACGGTACCAGGATCTGGTTCGATATTCCGTTGCTATTATATGCCCACACACGAAGGTAGGAGCGGTCGAATTGCCTGGTCCGTGACGGAAGGGTAATATTCAGCCCGGAACTGTCGACCTTCCAGAATTTTTCAGGAAGGAGATGGTTTTGCCAGAGTACGAAGAACTCCCTGACATTGTTTTTGACAGCGATGGTGAGCTTGTTGTCTTCGGCTGTCATCGTCTTCAGAACCGGCCGGCCTGAGGCATCCACAACGCCCGCCCACATCACCGAGTTAAAACCCCCGATGTTGTTGTCAGCCTTTTCGGGGTTTCCCGGATCTATCATCCACTTCCCGTCAGCCACTACCTGGTACTGGTATCGTCCGGGGAACAGAAGAAGGTCGGTTTCCCATATTTTGTCGTTCAGTTTGAACCAGCTCTTTTTAGGATTCCAGTCATTCATCTCTCCGGCGAGCTGGACGGTTTTGTATTTTACCCCTTTCGGGTCAAAAGTAAAATGTATCCAAATCTTCGGTGATTTTTCCAGTAAGAGGGTATATGGGAAACCGCTGATCCAGGCTGTCATGGTGGAAAGTTTCGGAAAGTTCTTCTCTTTCGGCAGCAGGGTCAGGAACATCGAATCAGCAGAAAAACGGTACCCGAGTTTCTGATCTGTAAACAGCGAATCGATTGCCTTGGGGTTTGAGAAATAATCCCGGAGTTCCAGAACCGTCGAATCGGGTTGAAGCAAGATGGGAGCAGCCAGGCCGGTCATCTCTGAAATGGCCGGTATCTCCATGTCGTCTTTTGAACCACAACCTGTCAAAAACCAGGTGGCGCTGGCAAGGAGTGCCACAGCACATAAGGATTTCTGAAGAATTTTCATGGTGATTGTTTATTTTGTGATGATCATTTTTTTTGTAACCGAACCGTTGCCCGACCGCAGGTTGTAAAAGTAGGTCCCCGAAGGGTAGGAGTGGTTCATAAATGAGTAGACCCGCTCCGGCTGGTGGGAGGAGGGGAGCAATACCTTTTCAAGAAGATCTCCCTTTGCCGTAAGGAACCAGAGCTCTCCTGGTTGTCCCGATGGCAGAGAATAGGGAATAAGGGTCTCGCCGCGAAAGGGGTTAGGATGGTTCTGCCGCAGCCGGATATCCGGATGGAAGCCATTCTCATTGATCCCGTCTGGCCCCGAGAAGAACTGCATCAATGGCAGCCGGAGGTGCCCTTTCCAGTTTCCCCAGCTGTGACCCTCGTTCCATTCATAAAAACGATAGGAGTATTTCTTTGATTCGAGTATGGTGGCAAGGTTGTGAACCATCGGAATAAGCTGACTGATGTCGTAGGTCCCGATATCGATATAAAACTCCAGGTCCAGTTTATTCCCGAACTGGAGCGTATTGGAGATGGTCTGTATGACATTGCTCGACTGTGCCGCTATTTTGCCGAAGGCCTCCGGGTGTTTCATGCCGATATACAGTGAGATGTTTCCCCCGTTGGAGGCTCCTGCCATCGCTCTTTTATCCGGATCCTTGCTGGTTCTGTATTTCTGATCGATGGCACCCATCAGATCATTAACGATAAAGGCAGTGAAGAGGTCAATCTTATTCCCGGCATATTCGGCAGTTCTGTCAACCGGCGGAACGAATATCCCGATCAGCGGGAGGATCTTCTGCTGGGAGATCAGGTAGTCGAGGATGTTGTTCGTGCTGCCAAGGCTTAAATATTCCAACCCGTCGTGAAAAAGTATTACCGGATAATCTTCAGCCGAAGATTCATAACCCGGAGGAAGATAAATTGTCACTTTCCTTGAATTTCCGAGTGAGGCACTTGAAAAGGTGGTGTCTTTCAGGATTCCGTGGGGGATGCCGGAGTAGTAGGCCAGTTCAGGAGGGTTAACATAACCGGGCATCCTTAGTTCGGAGTTGGGTCCAAAGCCACCAGCGCAGGTATTTGGATTGAGAGGATCGAGTATCCAGTTGCTGCCGTTAAGTACAAACTTATAATCCAGCCTGGCATCGGATGGGTAAGAGGTGGTATGATACCAGAAGTTTGTGCCTGCGATCATCTCCATGACAAGTTCGGGCGACCACCCGGTGGCATCTCCTGCCACCTTGATGCCTGTGGCTGTACCCTGGTAGATAAAGTGGGTAAGGGTGTCGTCCTCAATGAACGGGAATGTGTTTGCTGCATTCATGAAGCTGTCGACAACTGCCTGGTGGTTTGCTTCAGGAAGGCTCCCGACCCTGTTAAGAAAATCCTGGAAGGTCTGTGCGTTTGCCAGTAAAGTACAGAGGAGGATCCCGGTCAGGAAGAGATATTTCTTCATGCTGTTATTTTTAGGTTGATTTTTTTTCCTTTACAAATAGCCATAGGAACGCTGAGATCGCAAGTGAGATCCCGCTGATAATGAAGATCAATCCCTTGTCGGATGCATTTTTTATGATGGTCCCGATCAGGGAGGAGGAGATAAGTTGTGGCAAGACAACGGACAGGTTGAAGATCCCCATAAAAAATCCCATGCGGCTTTTATCAACTTTCTCCGACATGATCGCAAAGGGAAGGCTTACTACGGCTGCCCATCCGAAGGTAAGCACACACATCATGGCGTAAAGCGTTACGGCATCTTTTGCCCAGAGTACGATTCCGAAGTAGCCCAATGCCATGATGGCAACCATGGCCGACTGAGTCCTGACCCGCCCGATCTTTTTGCTCAGTGGCTCCAGTAGAAAAGCCGGCCAGATTGAGCCTACTGCATTCAGGATGAAAAAGGACCACCCGATCATCTGGCCGAGCCGTGCGTTCCGGTCGGCTACATCCATGTTCTGCATCACCGACATCTTCTGTTCAAGGAAAGCGAACATGTAAACGAACATGGTCTGGATGCCCAGCCAGGAGAATCCATGGGCGAAATAGAGTTTGAAGAGTTCTTTCCACTGGGTTGCAGTTTTGACACCGGTCTTCTCCTCTTCTAGGGATTTCTTTAACTCCCTGGGCTCTTTTATAAAGAAGAGTGGCCCGATGGAAAAAAGGAGTACGATGCCAACGCCGGCATAGATCAGGAAGTAGTTCCCGATAAGGGCACCCATCAGGTAGGCGCCGCTTCCGAAGAGGTTCGAAATCGACTGCATCCAGGTATACCCTTTGGTGCGGGGTTGCCCTTCAGGTGTGACATCAGCGATGATCGAACGGGTAGGATTGAAGCTGATGTTGATCGAAAGATCGAGGGTTAGGGCAACGGTAAGGGCAACAGCAAGGAGGCTTCCGATTCCAAAGAAGCTGTTGATGCGGTCGATATTCGGCAGGGAAAAGATCATCAGGGCAGCAAGGATTCCCCCGATGATGATGAAGGGCTTCCGGCGCCCGCCCCAGAACCATACTTTATCGCTGATCATCCCGATTATTGGTTGCCCAAGGATGCCGGCACTCGGTC
>JBAXRT010000014.1:0-32611 GCA_037131065.1 bacterium
CGATCTGATTACCAACGTCGATACAACCCTGTGGGGCAGGGTCCCCACGCTACAGGCGCTTGTCGATGCATTTGATAACAATCCTGCTTCACGGCCTTTCCAGGATGTGGGTTACGACGGCTTGAAGGATGCCGATGAAATCACATTTTTCGGTCCCAACTACCTGGAAAAGCTAAAGAATGCCTTCGGTGTTGGATCCCAGGCATTCAAGAACGCTGCCGTCGATCCTTCAGCCGACAACTACCATTATTTCCGCGGGACCGACTACGACAACACTCCCAAATTCAGCAGCGTGCTGGAACGGTACAAGAAATACAACGGCCCCGACGGGAACTCCCCCACGGCGGAGCAGTCGCCTGAGAACTACCCGACCCTTGCGACTACCATCCCGAACGTAGAAGATATCAATAAGGACAATACGCTGAGTGAATCCGAGCGCTATTTCCAGTATGTCGTCCAGCTGAACCGCGAACAGATGAAACCGGGAAGGAACTATATCACAAACGTATATCTTGCCACCGACATACCCCTTGCCGACGGCACGCGCGGATCGGTGAAGTGGTATCAGTTCAAGATCCCCATCCGGACCCCTGACAAGGTGGTCGGAAATATCTCCGATTACACCTCCATTCGTTTTATGAGGACCTTCTTCAAGGGATTCTCCCGCCCGATCGTCTGCCGGTTTGCAACAATGGAACTATCCCGTGGTGAATGGCGCAGATACAACTACAGCCTTCTTACACCGGGTGAGTACATCCCGGACGATTACCAGAACCAGACCACCTTCGATCTTGCCACGGTGAGCATCGAGGAGAACGGAAGCAAACAGCCCATTCCCTATGTAATGCCCCCGGGCATCGAGAGGGAGACCAACTGGGGATCGATCAACATGCAGCAGATGAATGAGCAGTCGATGGTGCTGAAGGTCTGTAACCTGGTCGACGGGGATGCCCGCGCAGCCTATAAGACGATGGAACTTGACTTCCGCCAGTTCAAGAAGCTGCAGATGTTCGTTCACGCCGAACAGTCGATCCAGAGCCAGAATCTGAAATACGGTGACCTCAACATTTTCATGCGAATCGGTTCCGACTTCACCGAAAACTTCTACGAATATGATATCCCGCTGACCTTTACCCCATGGGGCACCGGAGCAAACAATCCCGATGCCATCTGGCCTGAAGTCAATGCCTTCAACATTGATCTTGAAAGGCTTGTACAGGTGAAATACGACCGGAATATCGCCATGCGGCAACCCGGATCAACCCTGACTACCTCGATGCCATTCGTGGAATATGAAGGCCCCAACCGTATCGCGGTAGTGGGATCGCCCACCATCAGCGATGTCAAGGCCATTATGATCGGTATCCGGAACCCGAAAAAGAACAGCCAGAGCCAGGATGACGACGGACAGGCCAAGTGTGCGGAGATCTGGGTGGACGAGTTACGCCTCACCGATTTCAACAAGCAGGGAGGATGGGCGGCAACGGCACGCATTGCCACCGATCTGGCCGATTTCGGACGGTTACAGCTCTCCGGAAGTTACAGCAGCGCGGGCTTTGGTGCCCTTGAGGAGAAACAGACCCAGCGTCTCATGGAGGCGATCCTCAACCTGGGGATAGATGTCGATCTTGAGCTTGGAAAATTCTTCCCCGAAAAGGCTGGCATCCGCATCCCGATGCACTTCGACTACTCCATGGTGAAGAACACACCGAAATACGACCCGCTCAACCCCGATCTCTACCTCAAGGATGTGGTCAACTCTTTTGATACGAAAGCGCAGAAGGATTCTATCCGTTCAATGACCGAAGCCTACACACAGCGGAAGAATTTCAACCTGATGAATGTCAGGAAGGAGAGGATGAAGGATAAAAAACCGAAGATCTGGGATATCGAGAATTTTAATGTCAGCTACTCCTACTCCGAGATCTACCACCGTGATGTCGATATCGAATATGACCTGAAGAAGCATTACATCGGAAGCATCGGGTATACCTATTCAGCCAATCCGAAGAGTGTCCAGCCCTTCGCAAAGTCAAAAGCCCTGAGGTCAAAATCACTGTCTCTGATCAGGGATTTCAACTTCTATTACCTGCCGAGGTCCTTTACCTTCAGAACCGAAATGAACAGGGAATTCAACCAGCGGAAGTTCCGGAACAAGAGTTCCGGGATAGTGCCCATGGAGACTTTTTACATCAAACGATGGGACTGGTCGCGGCTTTATGATCTTAAGTATGATTTCTCGAAGTCATTGAAGATCTCCCTGGTGGCCAATGCCAATGCCTTTATCAATGAACCTCCCGGGAAGATCGACCGGTCGAACAGAGACCAGGTCTGGAGCCAGATCTTCTCCTTCGGGACCATGTCGAATTACAACCAGGCCTTTAGCATCACATGGGAAGTACCCATCAATAAGATCCCGATCCTCGACTTTATCAATATTTCCACCGGTTATCAGGCTACCTTCAAATGGAATGCGACCCCTGTCTCCATTCAGCCTCAGTTCGGGAATGTGATCGAGAATTCAAACACCAAGGTGCTTAACGGAGGGATCAACCTGGTCAACCTGTACAATAAAATTCCCTACCTCAAAAGGATTAACCAGGGCGGACTTGCAGGCAGCCAGCGCGATTCGAAACTCTCCAACCCCAAGATGCCGGGGAAGGACCAGAAACCTACACAGAATTCTCCCGGGCAGGATTCCCTGAAATCTGAAAAACCGAAAAAGAACATTGGGAAGATCATCCTCGACGGAACTCTACGGATCCTGATGGCCGTGAGAAATGCAAAGTTCGCCTACACACAGGGGAATGGGATCTCCCTCCCGGGATTTATGCCCGAGCCCGATGCCCTTGGAAATAACTGGACATCCAATGCACCCGGGCTCCCTTTCATTTTCGGTGACCAGAAAGATATCAGGCAGAAAGCGGTAAACAATCAATGGCTTACCAACGATCCGATCCTGAATACTCCGTACAATACCAAGTTCAATGAGAATCTCACTGTGAACATAAGCGTTGAGCCAATCAAAGACCTGCGCATTGAGATCAATGCCATGCGTACTTTCTCCAAGCGCCACACGGAGATCTACCGCTCCGATACCAACGGGCTCTTCAACCACTACTCGCCTATGGATGGGGGATCTTTCACAATGTCATACATTGTAATCGGGACCTCTTTCGATAAAGAGAATGACCTGGGCCAGTCGGAGACGTTCGAAAAGATGAAGCAGATAAGGCTCCAGATCGCACAGCGGTATGCTGCTGAGAATCCGAACTCCGTCGGCATCGTTGATTCAACGGGATACCCGATGGGTTACGGTCCAACCAACCAGGAGGTCCTCACCACGGCTTTTATGTCGGCTTACAGAAACCGCGACCCGGCGAAGATTAACCTTACTGCCTTTCCAAAAATCCCGTTCCCGAACTGGAGGATCACATACGACGGTCTTGCAAAGCTCAAGATCTTTAAATCCTGGCTGCGAACATTTACACTCTCTCATGCCTATATCTCCAGCTATACGGTCACATCCTATAATTCCAATATCCGATTCCTGGAGGACAATGGCTTCCCCGCAGTCCTGAATGATGCCGGTAACTTTATCCCCAGGGAGGAGATGACTGTGATCTCCATCACAGAGCAGTTTAACCCGCTCTTTAAGATGGACCTGGGATTTGTGAACAGCCTGCTCGCCAATTTCGAGCTCAAGAGGGGAAGGAATCTTTCATTCAGCTTTGCCAATAACCAGATGACGGAGATCAGCTCCAATGAGATGGTGGTCGGTCTCGGGTACCGGTTCAAGAACCTGAAACTGAACTTCTCCGGTTTGTTCGGCGGCGGAAAAAAATCCAAGACCTCCTCCGACCTTAACCTTAAGCTCGATTTCTCGATCAGGCAGAACAAGACTGTCCTGCGTAAAATCGATCAGGATGTCAATCAGATCTCTGTCGGACAACAGGTACTGTCGATCAATTTCTCGGCCGACTATAACCTCAGCCAGAAGTTCAATATCCGGTTTTATTTCGACAAGGTGATTAACAGTCCATACGTGTCGAACCAGTACAGAACCTCCAACACCAAGGGCGGGATCGCACTGCGCTTCACCCTGTCGCAGTAGCAGGAGACCTGTTGCTTTTTTATCAACAACCCCGGTCGTTGTAAAAAAAGATGTATTTTTGAAAAAACATTTAAATACTTTTCCCATGAACGTTCCTGAAAATCTGAAGTACACAAAAGATCATGAATGGCTGAGGGTAGAGGGTGAATTCGGCTATGTAGGCATCACCGATTACGCGCAGCACGAACTTGGCGACATCGTTTTCATTGAAGTTGAAACCGTTGGCGAGATTCTTGAAAAACATGAATCTTTTGGTACCATCGAAGCTGTTAAAACCGTATCTGACATGTTTATGCCCGTCGGTGGGGAAGTCCTTGAATTTAATGAAGAGCTGACCACAAAACCGGAGACCATCAACCAGGATCCGTACGGCAAAGGATGGGTCGTGAAGATCAGGATCCAGAACAGCTCGGAAGTCGCCGCAATGATGACTGCCGGCCAGTACAGTGAAGTGATCAAATCATAAGTGGTTTACCTTCACTTATAGACAGCTTTGACAGCGTTCCTCAAAAATAACTACCCGGGTATTCTTTGGGGAACACTGATTGTGCTGCTGACCACGCTGCCAGGCTCCGTCTTCCCTGAGTTGCCGAGGTTTATGGATCTCTTCCAGCCTGATAAGCTGGTCCACGTGTTCATTTTCCTTGTATTTGTATTCCTGCTTGTCCGCGGCTTCCGGATGGAGGGGACTCCGCTGGTGATCAGGCGTAATGCAGTCACCATTGGACTTACAATTGCGGTCACCATCGGAGGGATTACCGAGATCATGCAGGGGTTGGTAATCCCCATGCGGTTTGCCTCTCCCTATGATTTCATTGCAAACGTATCCGGGAGCATACTGGGGACATTTCTTTTTATTATATGGGAAAAAAGAAAGAGGAAAAGGGAAATTGGAAAGTAGTAAAATCAAAACCCGGTTATTCTCCCTCGGTGTGAAAATGGCGGTAGACGATCTCTCCCTTTGATCTTCCGATGGTCTCCTGCAGGGCCTCGAGCGTTGCCAGTTTTATATTTTTCACCGATTTGAACTTCCAAAGCAGTTTCTGGTTGATCGAATAGCCAATGCCTGGTATACCGGTGAGTTGTGGACTGAGGGTCGCTTTTTCCCTCTTGCGCCGGTGGTGGCTCAGCCCGAACCGGTGCGCCTCGTCGCGCATGTGCTGGATGAGATGGAGGGTTTCCGATTTTTTATCCAGGTACATCGGGAGCGGGTCGTTGGGATAGTAGATTTCCTCAAGTTTCTTCGCTATCCCGATGACCGTGATCTTTCCCTGCAGGCCCAGTTTTGCCAGGCTTTTCATAGCTGCCGAAAGCTGGCCTTTTCCACCGTCGACGATGATCAACTGGGGCAGTGGATGATTCTCTTCGAGTAACCGCTGGTACCTGCGCAGGATAATCTCCTCCATCGAGGCAAAATCGTTGGGGCCCTCTACCGTTTTAATGTTGAAATGGCGATATTCGCTTTTGTCTGGTCGGGCATTTTTAAAGCAGACCATTGCGGCAACGGGCGTCGTCCCCTGTATGTTCGAGTTGTCGAAACATTCGATGTGAACCGGCAGCTCCGGCATGCGAAGGTCCTTCATCGCCTGGTCAAGGATCCGGCGGCTGCGGTGCTCGGGATCGACCAGTTCTTTCTGTTTCTCCTTTTCCAGCTGATAGTACTTCACATTTCTTTCGGAGAGATCCAGCAGTTTTTTCTTATCGCCGATCTTGGGAATCGTCACGGTCACTCCCGGGATTTCGTATTCCGGTGGAAAAGGAAGAATGATCTCCGTGGCCTCGCTGCTGAAACGCTGGCGGATCTCCGTCATGGCCAGTGTAAGAAGTTCTTCCGGAGTCTCATCCAGTTTTCTCGTGAGCTCAAGCGTATGTACCTGGATGATGGCGCCGTTCATCACCTTCATGAAGTTCACGTAAGCATGCGGCCCCCCGGTAACGATCGAGAAAATATCCACATTGTTGATGGAGGGGTTGACTATGGTCGACTTGCTCTGGTATTTGTCAAGCAGAGCGAGTTTCTCCTTCACCAGGTGGGCCTTTTCAAACTCCAGGTTTGCGGCATATTCCATCATCAGTTCCCTCAGCTGGCGTGCCACGGTGGTGATGTTCCCCTTGAAGATCTCACGGATGGCCTGGATTGATTTATCATAATCGGAGGCATCCTGGAGCCCTTCGCAGGGGCCCTTGCAATTTCCGATGTGATACTCAAGGCAGACCTTGAACTTTTTCGCCTTAATGTTTTTCCCGGTAAGGCTGAGGGTGCAGTTCCTCTGGGGGTAAAGCTGGCGTGTGAGTTCCAGCAGGGTGTTCATGAGCCTCACATTGGCATAAGGGCCAAAATAAACGGAACCGTCGCGAACTACATACCGTGTGGAGAAAACCCTTGGGAAGGGTTCGTTCTTTATGCAGATCCACGGAAAGGTCTTGTCGTCCTTGAGGGCGACGTTGTAATGAGGCTGGTATTTTTTGATGAGGTTGTTTTCCAGGAGAAGGGCGTCCTGCTCTGTTTCGACCACGATAACTTTGATGTCGGCGATCCTGCGGACCAGCATCTGGACTTTACCGCTAACGGAGCTGATCTTGTTGAAATAGGAGGTGACCCGTTTTTTCAGGTCTTTGGCCTTACCAACATATATGATCCGGTTCTTCTCATCGAAATATTGATAAACACCCGGTTTGTGAGGCAGTGTTTTAACTAACCCCTCGAGATGGGAGAAATATTTGTTCAGTGATTGGGCCAAACCTTCAGGTTTTTCAGGGACAAAGATAAACTGAAATTTCAGGTCATGGAAAGTTTCTATTTTCCTGGATGATATGGTTTATTTCCGAAATTTGTAACGTTGACACTGGATTAAAAGAGAAGAAATTTATGATCGATCTGAGAAGTGATACGGTGACCAGGCCGTCGAAGGGAATGCTCGATGCTATGTTATCGGCCCGGGTGGGCGATGATGTTTTTGGCGATGATCCAACAGTGAATTCACTGGAGGAGAAGACCGCAAGGATGTTTGAGAAAGAGGCGGCTCTCTTTTGTCCCTCTGGGACGATGACCAACCAGATCGCCGTGAATGTCCACACCCGTCCGGGAGATGAGGTGATCCTTCATGGCCATTCGCACGTCTACTATTATGAGGGGGGTGCCATGATGAAGAACTCCGGGGTCTCGGTCTGCCTGCTGGATGGCGACCGCGGAAGGATCAGGGCCGTCGATGTCGCTTCGCATCTCAACCCGAAAGATGATGTCCACCGTCCTCTTACCGCTCTTGTGGAAGTCGAGAATACCATGAACAAAGGTGGAGGTTCATGTTATTCGCTGACAGATCTTGCAGCGATTGCAGAGGTCTGCCAGGAACACAACCTGAAGTACCACCTCGACGGGGCGCGGCTCTTCAATGCCCTGGCTGAGACGGGAGAAGGACCAGCTGACTACGCTGTGCTTTTCGATTCTGTTTCCATCTGTCTCTCGAAAGGACTTGGCGCCCCGGTCGGATCGCTGCTGATCGGCTCCTCGGAGTTCATCAAGCGGGCAAGGCGTGTGAGAAAGACCTTCGGCGGCGCCATGCGCCAGGCCGGGTACCTTGCCGCCGCCGGGATCTATGCACTCGACAACAATATTACCCGGCTTAAAGAGGACCACGAACGCGCCCGCTCCCTGGGAAGTCTATTCTCAACTTTACCCTATGTGGAAAGGGTGATGCCGGTTGATACAAATATTTTGATCTTCACACTGAAAAAGGGTTATTCCGAAAGGGAATTTCTTTCGAAACTGAAGGAAAGCGATATCCATGCCCTGTCCCTTGCACCGCAAATGATCAGGTTTGTGACTCACCTCGACTTTACCGATGAGATGCTCGAGAAGACGTTGACGGTATTGAAAAAAATCTAAACCTTTTGTATCCTGCAATTACCTGTCCATCCCGGTATCGTATTCGAATTTCGGGTCGGAGGTCTTCTTTCCGTTTGTGCCTAAATTAAAGACAAAGCCGAGATAAAATACCCGGGCATCACGGCGCCGGGTGCTCTCCTGCACGAGGGTGGGGGTTTCGACGGTGGTTTTCATAGTCTGCGAGTTGAACAGATCGGAGACCGTGGCGATGAGGGAGAGTTTTTTCTTCCAGAGATCCTGCCTGAAACCAAGGTTTACCACCCAGGTGGGGAGCCGGTATCCCTGCGGTGTCAGAACTTCCGACCGGTACTGGCCGAAGATCTGGAAAAGCGTCGTTTTCGTAATATTGAAGGAGGCATTCACCTTTGCATTCCAGGAGAAGGTCGATTTATTACTGCTGTAGCCTATGTTAGAAGCATCGATCTGGCTGTAAAATCCCGAAGCGCTGAAATTAAGGTTGAGCCACTTACCTGCCTGCCAGGAGCCGCTTATGTCAACCCCGGCCGATTGGTCTTTTGCCATGTTCTCGATGGTGGTGATCAGAACCGAATCGTTCAGGCTGTTGGTGACCCGTGTGAAACCGTTCACCTTGTATCGGTAGAAAAGAGTAGGAATAAAGGTGAAATTTTCAAGGTGAAAGGCATACCCGAACTCAAGTGAATGGATATCTTCCGGCTTCAGGTCTGGATTTCCCACGTAGATGTTCCTTGGGTCGCGGTATTCGGGCACCGGGTTCATATCTTCCCCGTCGGGACGGTTTACCCTCCGGCTGTAGTTGAGCTGCCACTCGTTCTTCCCGGAAGCGAGTGAGAGATGGATCGTAGGGTAGAGGGCGAAATAGTTGCTTTTCGTAAGGGTATCAAGCGTTACGAAATCCAGGTTGACCGTGGTCTCTTCCGCACGAAGACCGGCCATCATGGAGAACTTTTTGATGGTCCAGCTCAGGGTGCCGAAAAGGGCATACACCGTCTGGTTCGATTTGTAGTGATTGGTCGCCGTCGTGTCGTTTATCCATATCCCTGATTCCGGGTCCCAGTGGTCTACAACCTGGTCCATGTCGCTGATCTGGATGATCTGCTGATAACCGGCCTCCAGCCCTGCATCTTTCCAGAGCGGGCGGGAGTAGTTCATGGAAATGTTGATCTCCTTGTTTCCATTGGTCCCGGTCGTATGGTCCTTCCCCTGAGGATAAGGGAGGAAAGTAATAATCATTCGTCCAGTAATCATCCTCCTTTTCCGTCTCCTGCTGGTATTCGACATCGGCCCTCAGAATATGTTCATCTTCCCTGCTGAACACATGCTCGTAAAAGCCGGTAACCCCGATATTCTGCTCGGTCTCTGTCCCGTTGAGGATCCTGGTGAATTTTTCATAGGGAACCTGCTCGTTGTCTTTATAGGTACTGGTATCCGTGTTGCTCCGTTTGTTCTCGCGGTAATTATAGGTCCCGGAGATCCCTGCAAAATCCTTCTTTCCCATACTCCAGTCGATTCCAAGCTGTCCCAGGTGGGAGATGGAGCGGGAATAACCGGAAGAGATGAGATCAAGGTAGGTTGATCTGTTCGTCAGGGTATCGATCGTTTGAGAATAGAGATCTCCGCTACGGAAACGGTAATCCTGGCGAAAGCCATAGCTTCCGAACAGGTTGATGTTACCGGTATTGTAGTTGAGCTGCAGGTTTGTATTCCAACGGCTGTTGTTCCCGGCGTTTGCTCCAAACACCGAGTTGAACCCGGCCTTTCTTTCTTTTTTCATTACGATGTTGATGATCCCTCCTGTCCCGTCGGGCCTGTATTTGGCAGAAGGGTTGGTAATGACTTCGATCTTCTCGACCAGTGAAGCCGGCATCTGCTCGAGATTTGCGCTGTTGGTCATCAGGGAGGGCCTGCCGTTGATCAGGATGGTGACATTTCCTGAACCACGCAGGGAGATATTCCCGTCCATATCGACCGAAACAGATGGAATGGTCTCCAGCATGTCGGTTACTGTCCCGGTCTGGGCCTGGATATCCTTCTGAACATTGAAAACCTTCCGGTCGATCTTGTTGATCATCATGCTTCGTTCGCCCGTGATGGTTACTTCGTTCATGTTGATCGCAGAGGATCTGAGCAGAAGGTCGCCAAGGTCGGTTTTGGTATGTTTTTTACTTATGACTACCGTCGGTGAGCGTTGTTTTTCGTAGCCGATAAAGCTGTATTCAAGATAGAACGTTCCGTATGGAACATCCTTCAGACGGAAATAACCGTTGCTGTCGGAAACCACACCGTTCACCATATTATGGTTGATGGTATCCCGCAGAACAATATTTGCGTACTCAACGGGGGCATTGGTCTGCTTGTCAATGATCCTTCCAGAGATGGTGCCGGAATTTTTTGACTGTGAAAACAGGATGAAGGGGAAAAGAAGAATCAGTACGAGTGAAAGAAAAGATCGGTTCATCAGCAAATGGAGTAGGGTTTTGAGCTGCAAAGATAGTCAGTTGAAGGAGATGGGATAAAGTTTTAGACGGGGGGCTGAAACTTACCGACCAATGGCGCATTTTTACAGGATTGTTGAAAATATTTTCTTCAATGTTTATTACTTTTGTTTAATAAATGGTCAAGGTTATGGCTTACGAAGAGTTTCTGGCTGAAAGGATCCTGAGGACATTCCGGGAGAAAGGCTTCCATGTTGAGGCGAAGAAAATGATGGGAGGCATCTGTTACCTTGTCAACGACAAGATGTGCGCCGGCATTGTTAAAAACAAGCTGATGGCCCGCATTGATCCTTCCATTCATGATGAATGCCTGAAGAAAAGGGGATGCCATGAAATGGATTTTACCGGCCGGCCGATGAAGGGATTTGTATTTGTTGAACCGGAAGGGATAGATACCGAAGATGAACTTTCAGAATGGATTCAAATTTGTCTTGATTACAACCCTAAAGCAAAGTCTAGCAAGAAAAGGTAAGACCTAAGAGATGTCATTTTCACTCGTCATTCGTCACTCGTCATTCGTCACTTGCTAAAACCGTCCCATCCCTGTGCAGTCAACGGAACTTCCTGTCCGTCTGGTGTTATCATTAGTTTTCCTTCCTCCGGTATGGTCATGTGACCGATGACTGAAATTCCATCAACGGCTTTGATCCTCTCATAATCGGTCTGACTGATGGTAAAGAGCAATTCGTAATCTTCGCCTCCGCTGAGAGCTGCCACTGATGGGATGATCTTGAATTCCATGGCAATCTGGCGGGTCAGATCGTCGATGGGGATCTTCTCTTCAAATAATTTGCAGCCTGTGCCTGATTGTCTGCAGAGATGAAGGATCTCCGAGGCAAGTCCGTCTGAAATATCGATCATGGAGGTGGGCTTTATCCCAAGTCCCCTGAGCAGGTCACGAACGTCAGTACGGGCTTCGGGTTTCAGTTGCCTGCCGATCAGGTAATCGAACCCCGTGAGTTCCGGTTGCATGCCGGGGTTGACCTCAAAGACCTTTTTTTCCCTTTCAAGGATCAGTAATCCGATATAGGCAGCACCCAGATCACCGGTCACACAAACCAGGTCGCCCGGTTTCGCTCCATTACGGTAAACAACCTCATCTTTCAAAGATTCTCCCAGGATGGAAACAGAGATCATCAATCCCTTCAGGCTTGAGCTTGTATCGCCGCCGACCAGGTCGATACGGTATTTTTCGCAGGCCAGTTTGATCCCGGCATATATCTCGTCCAGTGCCTCTGCCGAAAAGCGGCTGGAAACGGCGATGGAGCAAGTCATCTGTTTTGGGATACCGTTCATGGCCGCGATGTCGGAGATATTCACAACGGCGGCTTTATATCCAAGGTGACGCAGGGGTGTGTAGGTCATGTCGAAGTGAACACCTTCCACCAGCAGGTCGGTGGAGAGGAGGATCAGCTTCTCCCCGGTATCGATCACAGCAGCATCATCACCCACTCCTTTGATTGTTTCCGGGTGGTGTATTCTGATATCACCGGTCAGACGGTCGATCAGGCCGAACTCACCCAGGTCGGCAAGGGAAGTAAGATTAGAACCAGGGAGAGAGTTCTTTTTGTTTTTTTTTTCGAACATAGGAAATTCGATAAGTTGCAAAGGTATAAGAAAATGACGAGTGACGAATGACGAATGACGAGTGTTATGGAAAGGGTAATTCAGGGATTAAAAAATGACCATTTCAGGTCATTGAATTTTGTATTTATTTTTTTCATATTTGCAGAAATTGTTGCCGGTAAGATGCAACCAGTCCCTGATTATTTTTGTCATATTTTTGTTATGCGTTCAAAGATTCCATATATTTGTTACACTAAAGTAAGTATTAACCAATAAAGAAAATTGTTATGAAAAACAAGTTGTACGTCTACAGTCTTTTGATATTCCTGATGGGCATTTTTATTGCTATCAGCAGTTGCAAGCAGAAAGAGGACCCGACTCCTGATCCGGATCCTACCCCCGGCGCCCATGGAGTTATCGTGGGATCGCTTACCAATGGCGTTACCTTTCAGCCGATTGCCAACGGTTTGGTACTTCTCGTAAATGGTAGCGGCAGTGTTTTACAGTCGGTGACAGCAAGTGCCTCCGGCACATACACCATGAATAATATTTCCGATGGCAATTACCAGGTTAAGGTTCAGGCAACCGGTTTTAAAGAGATGGTTGCCGACAGCGTCATTATCGGAACAAAGAATCCCAAAGGAAATTTCGTTGGACTCTGCCCGGTAGAGACCAGCTTTGACAAACCGGTATCTGCACTCTCCGGTCTGATTCTCGACAAGAACAACCTGGCGATTGCCAATGCAACGGTCTCCATCGCAGCAGATCCCGAATCGCTGACCAACGGTTATTTCTCCTCTGTTCTGACGGATAGCAAGGGGCAATTCATCATACCTGCTATTCCGCTGGTAGTTGGAAAAGCCACGATCCCGGCATTCAAGCTTAGGGTCATGAAAGACAATTACCAGATCTCTTACAGCAAGGGAATTGTGCTGACGGAGAACCGTATGAAGGTGAGGAACTTTTCACTGCCTCCTGCTTCCGGCGGCGGAACGGTCCTCTTTGAAGAGACCTTTGAAACAGCTACCAGCTGGATATATACAGGTTTCTGGCATCGCCAGCAGAATGCAACCATTTCAAACGCTGCCTATCCGAAATATGTCTTACTGGCAGCCAACGACAATTCAGGCGGTGTAATTCCGGGCGCATATGCAGGCTCGTATGATGCATGGTTCGGCGAAGCCGCAACCGGCAGCTTTATGGGACCCCAGTCCGACTATGACACAGATCTGTCGGGCGGTACTTCCCAGGATTCTCATGAGGGTACGTTGACATCACCGCCATTTACTGTCACATCTTCATCCGGCAGCGCTTCTCTCACTTTCTGGTCATGGTATGAAGTGGAAAGCGTCAACCCTAACAGCTCCGGATATGACATAATGGAGGTGATGGTACTCGGCAATCCCGATTCCACACAAGTTACTTCTTTGGGCAGACTCAATCCTTACTCCGACCCCATCCTCGATAACAGGGATGCAATCCCTTACACATCAGGCGGGTTTAACATCGCCCCGGTGTGGAAATTTGAACAGTTCGACCTTACCCCGTTCATCGGGCAGAGTGTCCGGCTAAGATTCGAATTCCGGACCATCGACCACCTGTACAACGGTTTCCGCGGCTGGTTTATCGATAATATCAAAGTCACTACGGATCCTGTTAAAAGTTCAGGAATACCTTATCCGGTATATCCGCCAACAAAGCCAAGAAAATAATCGCTCATCAATGATAATGAAAGCCGGCCTGATAAATTCAGACCGGCTTTTTTTATATCCGGGGTCCCGGCAATAACTGTAAATATTTTGACGTTTCAGGGTTAATATTGATTAACTTTACAGCGTCAAATTGTCAGGTTTAAAGGTTGGTACGATAAATGTTTAGATTACATCTAAATTAGATTTTTCAAATGGAACCCGATTCCAATAAGATCATAAACGAGGTAACCCAGGGAGAATACAAGTACGGGTTCGTTACCGATATTGATACAGAATATGCACCCAGAGGGCTTTCTGAGGATACCATCCGGTTCATCTCGGCAAAGAAGAACGAACCGGAGTTCATGCTCGACTTCCGTCTCAGGGCATTCCGTTACTGGCAGACGATGAAGATGCCCGACTGGGCCCACCTTCAGATACCCCCGATCGATTTCCAGGACATCATCTATTATGCAGCCCCGAAGAAAAAAAAGGAGCTGTCAAGCCTGGATGAGGTAGATCCTGAATTGCTTGAAACATTCAGCAAACTAGGAATATCGCTTGAAGAACAGAAAAAACTATCCGGTGTGGCCGTGGATGCGGTAATGGACAGTATCTCGGTAAAGACAACCTTCTCCGATACCCTGTCAAAACTGGGGATCATCTTCTGCTCCTTCAGTGAGGCCGTTCAGAAACATCCGGAACTTATAAAACAGTACATGGGATCGGTGGTACCTTATACCGATAATTACTTCGCATCCCTTAACTCCGCTGTTTTCAGCGACGGATCTTTCTGCTTTATCCCAAAAGGGGTCCGCTGCCCCGTCGAGTTATCGACCTACTTCAGGATCAATGCTGCCAATACCGGGCAGTTTGAAAGAACACTGATCGTGGCGGAAGAAGGGGCATACGTAAGTTACATGGAAGGCTGTACCGCGCCTCAGCGTGATGAGAACCAGCTGCATGCAGCTATCGTCGAAATTGTGGCCATGAAGGATGCCCAGGTGAAATATTCCACGGTCCAGAACTGGTATCCGGGCGATAAGAACGGGGTGGGCGGTATTTTTAATTTCGTTACCAAACGCGGGATCTGCAAGGGAAGCAATTCCAAGATCTCGTGGACACAGGTCGAGACAGGCTCGTCGATCACATGGAAATACCCGAGCTGCATCCTTCTGGGTGATCATTCTGTTGGCGAATTCTATTCCGTTGCGGTGACTAACAACCACCAGCAGGCCGATACCGGTACAAAAATGCAACATCTCGGGAAGAATACCCGGAGTACGATCATCTCCAAAGGAATCTCGGCCGGGAAAAGCAACAACTCCTACCGGGGACTCGTACGCATCTCGAAAAATGCAGTGAATTCAAGGAACTATAGCCAGTGTGACTCACTCCTGCTCGGATCTTCCTGCGGGGCCCACACCTGGCCATACATCCGGGTGGAGAACAAATCCTCCGTGGTCGAACACGAGGCAACCACCTCGAAGATCTCGGAGGATCAGCTCTTTTACTGTCTGCAACGAGGGATCGACAACGAAAGCGCTATTGGCCTCATTGTCAATGGCTATGCCAAGGAGGTGCTGAAACAGCTTCCCATGGAGTTTGCCGTGGAAGCACAAAAGTTGCTCTCCATATCCCTCGAAGGGAGCGTGGGATAATGAGTGACAAATGACGAGTGACGAGTGACTAGTGATTTTTGAGTTTATAAAGTAGCTATGTTATTATCAATCAACAATCTTCATGCTTCGATCAAAGGTAAAGAGATCCTGAAGGGGATCAACCTGGAAGTCGGCAAGGGAGAGGTACATGCCATTATGGGGCCGAACGGGACCGGGAAAAGCACCCTGGCATCGGTTATCGCAGGGCGCGATGTCTTTGAAGTCACAGCCGGGGATATCTTTTACAAAGGGAAGAACCTTCAGAAGCTGCCGGTCGAGGAACGGGCAAGGGAGGGGATCTTCCTGGGCTTCCAGTATCCGGTAGAAATTCCCGGCGTGAGCATCACCAACTTCATGCGTACCGCCGTAAATGAACTCAGGAAATACAAGGGACTTGATCCGCTTTCGGGTGCAGAATTCATCCGGCTGATGGAAGAGAAGAAAAAGTTGGTTGAGATCACTTCCAATCTTACGAACCGTTCAGTCAATGAAGGATTTTCAGGTGGTGAGAAGAAAAAAAATGAGATCTTCCAGATGGCAATGCTCGATCCCACCCTGGCCATCCTGGATGAGACCGATTCAGGCCTCGATATCGATGCCCTGCGGATTGTGGCCAACGGGGTGAACAAGCTGAGAACGAAGGAGAACGCGTTCCTCGTCATCACCCACTACCAGCGGCTGCTCGATTATATTGTTCCCGATTTTGTTCATGTTTTGTTTGAAGGCAGGATCGTGAAATCGGGAGGCAAGGAACTTGCCCTTGAACTTGAGGAGAAGGGATACGACTGGATAAAAAACGAACAGGAGGCGTGATGAACGGTCTCAGCAGGGAAGCGATCTCAAAAGAACGGATGATCGATCTGTTCTATGATTCCGGGAAAAGTGTGTTCATTGACGACTCCGCAGGAATCTCCGCCCTGAGGAGGAAAGCGTTGGAACATTTCAGCCGGACCGGATTTCCCACTTCAAAACTGGAGGAGTGGAAAAACACCGACCTTACGGAAAGCCTGGGCAGGAAATGGGATTACCAGATGCAGCCTCAGTCCGGCGTTGATTTCCAGAAGATATTCCGTTGCAACATTCCCCACCTCGACACGGCCATCATGGGACTGCTGAACGGCTGGTATGTCTCAAAGGATGTGCCATTGATGAAGCTGGGGAACGGGATCATCATGGGAAGCCTTTCCGAAGCAAGAAAGAAGTATCCCGAACTGGTTGAAAAACATTACGGACATTATGCCGATGACAGCAAAGCAGGCCTGACAGCCCTCAACACTGCCTTTGCGCTGGACGGGATCTTTATCTATGTTCCCGACAATGTCCGGAGTCCGAAGCCGGTCCAGATGATCAATGTGATCCAGTCGGACCGCGAACTTTTCCTCCAGTCGCGCAACCTGATCCTTATCGGGAAGAACAGCAGTCTTTCACTGGTTCACTGCGATGACTCGTATAACCACCAGCCAAGTTTCTCGAACATCGTTACCGAGATCCACCTGGATGAAAACGCCGGGCTTGACCACTATAAGCTTCAGAACCTGAACAACAGCTCCACCCTGGTCAGTTCAGTCTATTTCGGGCTGGAGAAGGGGGCAAATGTTGAATCGCATTACTTGTCGCTCAACGGTGGCCTGTTAAGGAACAACATCAACCTGGTTTTCAATGGTCCCCATGGGATTGCCAATATTTACGGACTCTACCTGATGGACCGCAAACAGCATCTCGACAACCATGTCTTCATCGATCACAAATCGCCCGACTGCACGAGCAGCGAGCTTTTCAAGGGGATCATGGATGAGAATGCCAGCGGCGTTTTCAACGGCCATGTCCTTGTTCGAAGAGATGCCCAACGGACTAATGCCTACCAGAGTAACCGGAACATACTTCTTACTGATACGGCAAAGGTGAACTCCAAGCCTTTTCTGGAGATCTATGCCGATGATGTTAAATGCAGCCACGGTTCAACTACCGGTCAGCTCGATCCTGAGTCGATGTTCTACCTGCGCCAGCGCGGCATCGGTGAGGAGAGTGCACGCATGCTCCTGATGTTCGCCTTTGCCGACCAGGTGGTTAGCAGGATCTCGATCCCGCAGCTGAGGAACCGTATTGAGGATATGGTAAAGAAACGACTGCAGGGAGAACTGCAGATCTGCGAGCAGTGTGTGTTGCATTGCAGCACACCCGAACACCCGGTCGATTTTAAGATCGACATGAGCAGGATTTAATATCTTTGCGCACGTATTAAACCGGGGAACCCCTTTCACCCGTGAAACGCTTTGTAAATTTTTCGATTTTCCTGTTTCTATTTTCAGGGACAAGCCTCCTGGCCCAGGAGACCAAGACCAAACCATTTTCGATCAAGGGATACCTGAATGACCTGCAAATGGTCCAGTTTCAAAAGATCAATGATCCCTGGATATTCGATAACGAAGTTCATAACCGCCTCGATATCTCGTGGGTTCCCTCCTCATGGTTCAGCCTCGGGGTGGGAATGAGGAACAGGCTGATCTTCGGTCAGTCACTCACCATAAACCCGGCATCAAGGGGAATGTTTACCAACGATCCCGGGTGGATCAACATGACCTGGGACATCTATTCGGCAAGCTCATTCATGATCATCACCCAGCTCGACCGGGCCTGGATCTCGTTCACGGATGATATCGTGCAGCTGACCATCGGCCGTCAGCGGATCAACTGGGGACAAGCCATCGTGTGGAACCCCAACGATATTTTCAATACCTATTCCTATTTCGACATCGATTACCCGGAACGGCCCGGGAGCGATGCCGTGCGGCTGCAGGTTTATCCCTCCTCCACCTCTGTGATCGAGGTGGCGACGAAATGCAACGCCGAGGGTAAAGTGACCATGGCCGGCATGGGGCGTTTCAACACAGGAGGGTACGATATCCAGTTCATGACGGGGCTCGTCGATGAACAGGATTTTGTTTTCGGCGCCGGCTGGTCTGGCAACATCTCCAAAGCGGCATTCCGGGGTGAGATCAGCTACTACCAGCCAAGGAAACAATTTTTTGATACAACGGGCACGCTGCTTGCGACCATTGGATCAGACTATACCTTCGGAAATTCACTGGCGCTGACCTTCCAGGTGATGTACAACCAGCTTCCGCCGGGATACCAGCCGCAAAATATTGCCAGCATCTACCAGGCGCCGGCCTCCCCGAAGATGCTCTCCTTTGCCGAATGGAACCTCTTCCTGATGGGATCCTATCCCTTCACGCCGCTTTTTGACGCCAGCCTGGCAGTGATCTATTTCCCCGACCGGAAAGGGTTTTTCATCGGACCCACCCTGAACTATAACCTTAGGCAGAATGTTGACCTGAGCCTTTTTTACCAATATTTTAACGGCTGGTTCTCCAATACTACGCTTAATGAGGAACAGCAATTTTTTTCAAGCATGCTTGCACTGCGGTTAAAGTGGACCTTCTAACACATTTTATATGAATAAAGGAATTGTTTTTTCGGTTCTGTTTTTGGGTTTCTGCCTTTCAGCCTTCCCTCAGGACGCCACCGCCATTGTGAAGAAAGCCGATGACCTGATGCAGGGGGTCACCAGCCAGAGTGAGATGGAGATGACCATCATCCGGCCAACCTGGCAGCGCAGCATTTCGTTCAAAAGCTGGGGAAAGGGCAGGGATCTCTCACTATCCCTGATCACCGCACCATCGAAGGAGAGCGGCCAGACCTTTCTGAAATTGAAAAACGACATGTGGAGCTGGAATCCATCCATCAACCGGATGATAAAATTACCCCCTTCGATGATGTCGCAGGGGTGGATGGGATCCGACTATACCAATGACGACATACTGAAAGAATCCTCCATCGTTCTTGATTATACACATAAGATCATCGGTGCCGAGCAGGTTGCCGGTTACGACTGTTACAAGATCCAGCTCGATCCGAAGGAGAAGGCCGCGGTCGTTTGGGGGAAGATCATCCTTTGGATAGCCAAAGCCGAATATTATGAACTGAAAGCGGAGTATTACGACGAGGATGGGAATAAGGTGAAGACCCATGACCTTTCAGAGATAAAATTCATGTATGACCGCAAGATCCCGACAAGGTTCGAGATCATCCCGGAGGATAAGCCAAAGCAAAAAACGGTGGTGCGGATCATCAGTGCCAAATTCAACATACCTTTGGATGATGCCTTTTTCTCGCAGCAGAACATGAAAACGATACGATAAACAGTTATGGAAATTCCCAGACTGGCATGGCGTAATCTCTGGCGAAACAAGCGCAGGACCCTGATCACAGCGGCCTCGGTCTTCTTTGCCGTTTGGTTCGCCCTGCTCATGCGCGGGTTCCAGCTAGGCAGCTACGACCTGATGGTCTATAACATCGTTCATGCCTATTCGGGATATTTCCAGCTTCATGCGAAAGGTTACTGGAGTGACCAGCTCCTGAACAATGCATTTGAATTCACACCTGAAATAGAAAAGCAGCTTTCCGCTGAAAAGGGGATCACCGTTTGTGCCCCGCGTCTTGAATCTTTTGCCCTTGCCTCCTTCGGGCTTCAGACAAAGGGAGTGATGGTCAACGGGATTGATCCTCGTGCTGAGGACTCCCTCACCTCCTTAAGAAAAAAGATGGTAAAAGGTGCATTTCTGACCTCTGGTGACCAGGGAGCCCTTGTAAGCCAGCGGCTGGCAGGGTACCTTAAGATCGGCATCGGCGATTCGCTGGTCATCATCGGCCAGGGATTTCACGGGGCCAGCGCCGCCGGGGTATTCCCGGTCCGTGGCATCATCCGGTTCCCCTCGCCCGATCTCGACAGCAGGATCATTTACCTCTCACTTCCGGCGGCGCAGGGTCTGTTCACTGCAGAGGGCATGACAACCTCGGTGGCATTCGGAGTCGGGGAGGGTTTCGATTATAAAAAAGTAGCGGCAGGCCTGAAGAAAATGCTTGATGCGGAAAAGTACGAAGTATTGACCTGGGAGGAGATGATGCCCGATGTGGTTCAGCAGATCAAGGCCGACAGCGCTTCGGGAATGATCATGCTCGGCATCCTTTACATGATCGTAGGTTTCGGGATCTTCGGAACGATGCTGATGATGCTCAATGAGAGGGTAAGGGAGTTCGGGATGATGATCGCCATCGGGATGAATAAGGGACGACTGACAATGATCCTTGTCACGGAAACCCTTTTCCTGGGGCTTCTCGGGATCATTGCCGGGGTTCTCGGCGCCATCCCGATCAACTGGTATTTTCATGTCTACCCGATACCTCTCACGGGAGAGATGGCCCGGGGGACTGCCAGCATGGGATTTGAGCCATTGATGCCCACTGCATGGGAACCATCCTATTTCATTGCCCAGTCGCTGATCGTACTGGCGATCATCCTGGCGGTGATGTTGCTTCCGGTGAGCAGGATACGCAGGATGAAAGTAATTGATGCCTTACGACGTTAACCCGTAGCTATGATCTGGATCGTTGCATGGAAAAATGTCTGGCGCAACAAGATGCGGAGTCTGGTTGTGATCCTTGCCATTGCCTTCGGGCTGATGGGAGGGGTGTTCTCCTCGGCGGTCATGCAGGGTGTAGGCGATCAGCGTACCCGTGAGGCCGTCAGCCGTGAAACAGCCCATCTTCAGATCCATAATCCTGCTTTTGTCCAGGATAACGAAATCAGTTTCACGATCGACGGAGACGTTGCGCATCTCAGTAAGGCCCTCGATTCCGTGAAAACGATTGCAGCCTGGTCGCCAAGGATCAAGTTCATGGCGATGGCGGGAAGCGCCAATGCCGGAACGGGAGTGATGGTGACGGGCGTTGATCCTGAAAAGGAGGCAAAGGTCACAGAGATCCACTCCCTGATCTGCGACTCCTGCGGCAGCTGGTTCAGCGGGTACAAGGGGATACCGGTTGTTGCCGGGGAGGCGCTTGCGAAGAAATTAAAGGTCCATCTTCATTCAAAGATCATCCTCACTTTCCAGGATATGCAGGGAAACCTTACCGGGGGCGCCTTCCGGATCTGCGGGATCTACCGTACCTCCAATTCGGTTTTTGACGAGATGAATCTCTTCGTGAGCCGCGCCGATATTATTCCCCTTCTCGCGATCGATCCGGGTGCATGCCATGAGATTGCCGTCAAACTCTCAGATGCCGCACAACTGCTGCCTGTTCAGCAAACCCTGAAAAAGGAGTTCCCTTCGTTAATGATCAGGAACTGGAAGGAGATTGATCCGATGCTTGGCATCCTTAACGACTTCATGGACCTTTATCTCTACCTCTTCATGGGGATCATCATGCTTGCACTCGGGTTCGGGATCATCAACACCATGCTGATGGCCATCCTGGAGCGGACAAGGGAACTGGGGATGCTGGCTGCCATCGGGATGAGCAAAGGGAGGATATTCTCCATGGTCATGCTCGAATCGGTCTTCCTCTCCCTTACCGGCGGAATCATAGGGATCATTCTCGGGTTGGCACTCACCCTCTATACAAAACATACCGGGATCAACCTCGGGGCATTTGCCGAGGGATTTGAAAAGATCGGCTATAACCCGGTTCTCTATCCTTCCATCGATTTTTTCTTTTTCATCAACATCACGGTCATGGTGATCCTGATCGGTATCCTGGCCTCGGTCTACCCGGCCCGGAGGGCCCTTAAACTCAGGCCTGCAGAGGCCATCCGTAACGAATAGAAACACTATGAGCATCATATCCATCGAAAATCTGAAAAAGAGCTACCGAGATTCCGAGGTGTCGGTACAGGCGCTCGACGGGATCAACCTCTCTTTCGAAAAGGCTGAGTTCACGGCCATCGTCGGTCCTTCCGGCTCGGGGAAGACGACGTTGCTGAATATGATCGGAGGCCTCGACAAGCCCGATTCAGGAAAGATCATGATCGGCGGAGAGGATATCACGGCGCTCAGCCCGCGGAAACTGATCGATTTCCGGCTTAACAACATCGGGTTCGTCTTCCAGTCGTACAACCTTATTCCGGTGTTGACTGCACTCGAAAATGTGGAGTTCATCCTGCACATGCAGGGTGAAAAACGGGAGAAAAGAGAGAAACGGGCTATGGAATTGCTCGAAGCCGTCGGTCTTGGCGAAAGGGTCAACAGCCGTCCTTCGAAACTTTCGGGTGGTCAGCAGCAACGGGTGGCCGTCGCGCGGGCGCTGGCTTCCCGTCCACGTTTCATTCTGGCCGACGAACCCACGGCCAACCTCGATTCACAGTCGACCAGGAACCTCCTCGAGATCATGGAAAAGCTGAACCACGGCGAAAAGATCACCTTTATATTTTCAACCCATGATCAGCGGGTAGTGAACAAGGCCCACCGGGTCATCGTACTGGAGGATGGAAAGGTGGTGAAAGATGAGATACGCGAGCCGGAAAAGCAGTAAATTTGCACGTCAATGTGAAGAGGGATAAGTATGAAATTCCCGGTGGATAAAATACGGAAGGATTTCCCGATCCTTGACCAGCAGGTCTACGGAAGGCCCCTGGTCTATTTCGATAATGCAGCTTCCACCCAGAAGCCGCGGCAGGTAGTCGATGCCATCAGGGAATATTATGAGAAGGATAACTGCAATATCCACCGCGGCGTTCACTACCTCAGCGTGAAAGCTACGGAGGCCTACGAAGAGACCCGCCTCGAAATCCAGAAGTTTATCAATGCCGCACACCATCACGAGATCGTTTTTACCAAGGGGGCCACGGAATCAGTGAACCTGGTGGCCACCTCCTTCGGGAAAACTTTCCTCCGGCCCGGAGATGAGATCATCACCACGATCATGGAGCATCATTCGAATTTTGTCCCATGGCAGCAGGCCTGTCTTACCTATGGAGCCGACTTAAAGGTTGTTCGCCTGAATGAAAAGGGGGAACTCGACATGGAGGAGATGAAGGGGATGATGAATGAAAAGACACGGTTGATCGCACTTACGCACGTTTCCAATGTCCTTGGAACAATTAACCCGGTTAAAGAGATCATAGAGCTTGCCCATCAGCAGAACATACCCGTGCTTATCGACGGGGCCCAGGGTGTTTCCCACCTGCCGGTGGATGTGCAGGATCTCGATGCCGATTTTTACTGCTTTTCTGGTCACAAGATGTATGCCCCGATGGGTATCGGCATTCTCTACGGGAAGGAAAAATGCCTGGAACAGCTGCCCCCTTACCAGCTTGGCGGAGAGATGATCAAAGACGTTTTTGTTGACCATACCACCTTCAATGAACTGCCTTTCAAGTTCGAAGCGGGCACTCCCAACGTGGAAGGGGTGATGGGACTGAGAGCCGCGATCCGTTACCTGAATGAGCTGGGCATGGATAAAATTGCCGCTTATGAAGAGGAATTACTGAAATATGCCACAGGTAAATTATCGGGGATAGATGGGATGAGATTTTTCGGCACCTCCGCTGAGAAGGCCAGCCTGATCTCCTTTCTGATCGGCGATATTCATCCATACGATGCCGGCACGATCATCGACAAGATGGGGATTGCCGTCCGAACCGGCCACCACTGCGCCATGCCGCTGATGGACTACCTGAAGATCACTGGTACAGTCAGGGCGTCGTTTGCGTTTTATAATACGTTTGAAGAGATCGACAGGCTGGTGGAAGCGGTGGTGAGGGTGAAGAAGATGTTTGCAAGTAACTAATGACTAATGACGAGTGACGAGTGGATTTTCCGATTTCCAATTACTATTTTCCAATGACAATTAAAGAAACCGAATCCCAAATTATAGACGAGTTCTCCGCCTTTGACGACTGGCTGGATAAGTATTCCCTGATCGTGGAGATGGGGAAATCGCTTCCGCTTATTGATGCAAATTTCAGGACCGACCAGTATGTGATCACCGGCTGCCAGTCGAAGGTATGGCTTCATGCAACGTATAAAGATGGTAAGATCATTTTCACTGCCGACAGCGATGCCATCATCACCAAGGGGATCGTGAACCTGCTGATCAGGGTTCTTTCGGATCATTCGCCGGATGAGATCATAGATGCAAAGCTTGAGTTCATCGACCAGATCGGTCTCCGGGAACACCTGTCGCCGACAAGGAGCAACGGACTGAACAGCATGATCAAGCAGATGAGGCTTTATGCCCTGGCCTTCAAAACGAAGATGGCAGGCAAAGATTGACCATTCACGGTTTCCCCGGAGTGATATAACCCTTCAGCGCTTCAATATATTTTTCAAACGCTTCCACTCCTTTCGGTGTGATCCTGCAGAGCGTCCGCGGCATCCGGCCCCGGAAGGCCTTATCAATCTCAATATAACCGGCCTCCTTCCGCTTTTCGAGCTGTACGCTGAGGTTCCCCGCTGTAGCGCCGGTATTTTCACGGAGGAAGACAAAGTCGGCTTCATCGGAGGCAACCAGGATTGACATGACCGCAAGACGCAACTGAGAGTGGAGCAGCGGATCAAGATCTTTATACATCGGACTGCTCTTTTTTATTGAGAAGATGGCCGGGGATGATGAACCCGGCAATGGCGGAAATACAAAGAACAATCTGCTGGAGCCTCAGCAAATGAGGGTGATGAAAAAAGATGATAAGGAAGAAGGCGCCGCACCAGCAGATGTAACCCCCAACGACCAGAGGTTTGAACTCATAGGCTTTGCCGGAGATGAAAAGTGCAAGTCCATAAAGACAGAGCATCACAGGTGTTACGAAAAGCCAGTAAAACCATAGACGGAATTCGTGTCCCGGTTCAACAACAACTGGTTTTAATGAGAGCATCAGGGTGTGGAGCAGCATTCCGGAAATAACCGTAAGCAGAGAGACCGTGAAAGCGATCCAGACATAATCCATGATCCGGTCGATATAGGTTTTGACCAGTTGCTGACGCTCCATCTTTTTAACAAGATGGATATGGAATGGAGCTCCGACAGCCATAAGCGCCCACAGCATATAGGCGAAGTACCTGTTTTCCCCAGGGAAGATCAGCAGGGAGATAAAGATCAATAAACTTATAACAGCTACGAGATAACCCCACAAAAGGAAGATCTTTCCCATTCCTTTCTGAAGGCGGTTCTTTGCAGATTGGATCATCTGGCTGATCAGCTCGAGGCTCTGTTTTTCCGAAAATTGTGTTTCCATAAGTATAAATTTATAATTTTATTGCAAATATAAACTAGTTTATGATATAAACCAAATGTTTTGGTAAATATTTTTATGAAAAAAATAAATCATCATGGAATAAGAGTGTTAACTAAAGGTCTTTCACCACATTAGGCACAATAGATCACAATAGTTCAAAAAAAATATTAAGAGATAACTTCTATTGTGTCCTAATGTGACTATTGTGGTGAATTTTGATCAAAAAGAAACCGATAACGTAATAATTCAATAATGTTATCCGTTTCCCTAATGACCTAATGACCTAATGACCCAATGACCAATAAAACCCCTTTCGAGCAAAAGGTGATCGACGCCCTGAAATCCGTCTTTGACCCGGAGATACCCGTCAATATTTATGACCTCGGCCTGATCTATAATCTCCAGATCAAGGAGGAGACGAAAGATGTTTACATACTGATGACCCTCACAACACCCAACTGCCCGGTTGCCGAGGATATGCCCGGGCAGGTCCGGGATGCAGTGAGGATGGTTGAAGGCGTTGGCAAAGTGACCGTCGACCTCACCTTCGAACCGCCATGGGACAAGGACATGCTCTCCGAAGCCGCGTTGCTCGATCTTGGACTTTTATAACCTTACCCAAAAACATTGCTTTCATTGCTTTCATTGATGCATTCATTTTCCAATACTTCTTCCTACCTTTGCACCCGATTTTAAATAGCCCATGACGCCTGCAGTTGGACCATTGCTTGCCGGTATAAACAATCCATCGGATCTGAAGAAACTCAGGGTGGATGAACTCCCTCAGCTTTGCCGTGAGATCCGCCAGTTTATCATCGACGTGATGTCGGAAAACCCGGGACACCTTGGTGCCAGCCTTGGGGCGGTCGAGCTTGCAGTTGCCCTCCACTACGTTTACGATACACCATCCGACAAGCTCATCTGGGATGTAGGTCACCAGGCCTATGCACATAAAATCCTTACGGGGCGGAAAAAAAGCTTCCACACCATTCGCACATATAAAGGGATCAGTGGATTTCCCAGGATGTCGGAAAGTGAATACGACTCTTTCGGGGCAGGACACTCCTCCACTTCGATATCTGCTGCCCTTGGCATGGGAACCGCTGCCAGGCTCGACGGGACAAAAAGGCACCAGGTGGCCGTGATCGGCGACGGCGCCATGACCGGCGGGATGGCCATGGAAGGATTGAACAACGCCGGGGTCTCCAAGGCCAACATTCTGGTCATTCTCAACGATAACCAGATCGCCATCGACAAGAACGTCGGCGCAATCAAGGATTATCTTGCCGATATTGTAACTTCCAAAACCTATAACAGGTTCAGGGATAAAGTATGGTTCCTGATGGGCGGCGGAACCAAATACGGGAAAAACTCCCGGGCCATCGTCAAGCAGCTGGGAAATGCCTTGAAAGCCACGCTGCTTAAACCAAGTAACCTCTTCGAAGCCTTTAATTTCAGGTATTTCGGCCTGGTCGACGGCAACGATGTTGTGCGTCTGGTCAACATCCTCAGTGATGTGAAAGATATTGAAGGGCCGAAACTCCTGCATGTCCATACCGTTAAGGGAAAAGGATACGAACATGCCGAAAGGGACCAGACCATCTACCATGCCCCCGGCCAGTTTGATAAAATGACCGGTACCCTGAAGGAGGATGCCTGTCATGGCATGGCACCGAAATACCAGACCGTCTTCGGGCGCACCATCATTGAGCTTGCCGAGAAGAATCCGAAAATCCTCGGCATTACACCGGCCATGTCGACCGGCTGTTCGCTGAACTTCATGATGAACAAGATGCCCGATCGTACCTTTGATGTGGGTATCGCCGAACAGCATGCGGTGACCTTCTCGGCAGGACTGGCCACATCCGGCTATATTCCCTTCTGCAACATTTACTCCACCTTCATGCAACGGGCCTACGACCAGATCATCCATGATGTGGCCCTTCAGAAACTGAATGTGGTCTTTTGCCTCGACCGCGGGGGATTGGTCGGAGAGGACGGCGCCACCCATCATGGGGCTTACGACCTTGCTTTTCTGCGTTGTATTCCCAATATGACTATTGCCTCACCAATGAATGAACAGGAGTTACGGAACCTGATGTTCACTGCCCAGCTTGAGAATATGGGACCCTTTGCCATCCGCTATCCAAAGGGAAGAGGGGTCATGCCTCAATGGAAGACTCCTTTCGAAACATTACCGGTTGGCAAGGGACATTGCATACAGGAAGGGAAGGATGCAGCCGTATTGTCGATAGGCCATGTGGGAAATTTTGTAACCAGGGCTGTCGTTGAAATGGAAAAATCAGGATTTTATGTGGCGCACTACGACATGCGTTATCTGAAACCCATCGATGAAGAATTGCTCCATGAGGTCTTTAAAAAATTCACCAGGGTAGTTACGGTGGAGGATGGTACCATCGTTGGTGGACTTGGCAGCGCCGTTCTCGAATTCATGGCCGACCATGGTTATTCAGCCAGGGTTGTCCGTCTCGGTGTTCCCGACAAATTCATTGAACAAGGCTCTCTTGAAGATCTTCACGCCGAATGCGGCTTCGACACGGCCGGGATTACCAGGTCTCTGCGTAAACTTCTCTCCACCGAATAATTGTGCCCCCTATCACCTTACCAGAGTGAAGGTCCCTCTGATCGCTTTGGTCTCCCCGGGATATTGCTCCGATTCAAACACCGCGATGAAAGAGTAGACATCCGGTTCGGCAGGCTTCCCCCTGATCGTGCCGTCCCAGCCGGGCTCCACATCATCGGATTCAAAGATCAGCTGCCCCCAGCGGCTGTATATCTGCAGGTTGTACCGGGTGATGAATTTACTTACCGGTTTGAAGTAATCGTTAAGGCCATCCCCATTTGGGGTAAAGGCGCTTGGAAAGAAAATCATCAGCGGACATTCACTCACAGCCAGGTTGGTGGTAATGATACTGTCGCATCCGTTTGCCGATTTCAGGGAGTCGTAATAGACCCCGCCTGTATAACGCCATTCGTGCTGTGCCCAGTAAGCAAGGCCATTGCAGACCGAGGTATCAACTGCAACAAAGCTTCCGGGTAATTGGGTGATGGTCACTGTATCCCAGGCCTCGCAGTTCCATGAGTTAATGGCATGAACCAAGTAGGTGCCGGTCGTATCGACTGTTATCTTTTGGGTGTGCTCTCCTGTTGACCAGTTGTAAATGCTGTCGCCAGATCCGGCATCCAGGATGGTTGTGTGATTCTGACAGATGGTCCGGTCGGGTCCGAGCGAAATGTCGGGTTTGGGCATGACAATAATATTCTTACACTGCATCGACTGGGTCGGGAGACCTTCATCAACCGTAAGAAGGATATTGTAATTTCCTGGCTGGGAGTAAATGACCGGAGGAGGATCCTTTCCCACGTAGGAGGGTTGGGAGGCTGCATAGCAGACCGGGTAAAAGATCCGTGTCATTTCTGAACTGCCGTAGTTTGCAATAAACCCGTAAAGGGTATCTCCGATCCTGTAAAATTCGGAGATGCCATATGGAAGATTCAGGATCCCAATATTACTCAACGGAGTTGAGATGACCGGTCCTCCGAGCCCCTGGTCAAACCTGAGGTGTACGAGGTAATTCCCCTCCATCACGCAGTTGGTGATGAATCCGCTCACCCGCTGGCAGTCGGGAATGAGCACGATCCCGGCATTCTCGGCCAGCCCGTCGACGCCCGGAAGGATGGCTGCATCTGGTGTGTTGTAAAGGGAACTTCCGAAGTTGAACCGGCAGATGTTGTGTGATGCCATGTTGTTAACCAGGGCATACCAGGTATTATTGTTTTTTGCAATGGCCAGGCTGGATGGGAAATTGAGCAATCCGAATCCGCCAAGGTTAACGATCTGGGGATCGTTCGCCAGTGACTGTCCGAAGTCAAGCCGGATAAGATTTCCCTCCGTGAGGTCGGTGCAGAACCCGATCCAATTCTGATCCTGCCTGGTTATCACAAGCCCTGAGGAGGTTGAAACACCTGTAAGGTCAATTGACAGAGCAGAAGGCACACTGGAAAGCGAATCCCCGAAGGTCAGCCGTACGAGCGTACTCCCGTCGGCGAGAAAACCATACCACACCCCATTGTCCTTTTTTACCTGGATCCCCCTCATACTGCTGGGGTGTGCACCGAAACCTCCGAGGTCAGTCGTAATCAGAGGGTGATGGTTCAGGGATTTTCCAAAAAAGCACCTGATCAGCTTACCGCTGCCGGGGCTGGATATGAAGGTATAATAGCTGAGGCTGTCCCTGACAAGGGTGACAAAGATCGGTGAGTTAAGTAACTGCCCGGGGTTCCCCATGATGACCCCTTCGGGAAAATAGCTGGCATTTCCGCTGCAGAAATTCCACTGCCAGGAAATGGTGGCCTGGGGCTGCACATTGGTTATGTAAACGGGTTTACCTTCACAGATGGTGTCGGTTATGGTGAAATCGGCGGTCTGACCCTTGCTGCTTTGCGAAAGAATGAATAACAGAACGAAAAGAGCACAGGTCTTCATTTCATAAGCCTTTTAACTCATACAGACAAATATTTTCTCCTTTTCAGTGGCCTGAAATGGCAGGCATCTGCCTGTCATATTTTGTGTTGCTGCAGAGTTTGATCATGAAATCGGCAACATCCGCGCGCGGGATGGTACGGGAGGTGGGCAGATCATCATTGATTTTGTAAGTGCCCGTTTTGGGTGAATCCGTCAGGCCGACAGGCCGAACGATCACCCAATCGGCTTTGCTCTCCTTAATGACCTCCATCTGGCGTTTTTTATCATCAAAAACATGTTTCAGGAAGAGAGGCATGATGACCTTTCCGAACCAGAATCCGCCATCATTTCCCAGGATCCCGGCAGATGACATGCAAATGAAACGCTTTACACCGGTTTCTTCCATAGCTTTCAGGATATTGCGGGTCCCGTCGGAGAGGATCGTATTGGGTTTGTTCATGTTTACCCCGATGGCGCAGATCACTGCATCGCGGCCCGCAATGGCCTCCCTGATCTTGTCATATTCAAGAATATCACCCTGGATGATCTCAATATTCTTATGCTGGATGGTTACGCTCGAAGGGTTTCGCGCATAAGCTGTAACCTTGTGACCCTGGTTCAGGGCCTGGAAAACCGTTTGTCTGCCTGTTTTTCCGCTGGCGCCAAAGACCGTGATGTGCATCATTGATTTTTTTGCAAAGTTAATAAAAAGCAGGGCCGAGGGGATAAATCCTCTTTCTGAATACGGTCAAGCCGGACACGGTTTATCGGAAAAACATTTACTTTTATAAAAAATTTCTGCGTGCGTTTCGGTGAGCTTTTTCGCAAAAAATCAATTCAACATATTCTGACGGATGCCTCCGTGGGCGAACAATCAGGCTTACGGAAAAACCTGAATGTATTTGACCTGACGGCCCTTGGGATCGCTGCCGTGATCGGGGCAGGGATCTTCAGTACCATTGGCAATGCAGCTGCCACCGGGGGGCCTGCCGTTTCGATCCTCTTCCTTTTCACGGCCATTGCCTGCGGTTTTTCCGCCCTTTGCTATGCCCAGTTCGCTTCTGTCATCCCCATCAGCGGAAGCGCCTATACCTATGCCTACGCCAGCTTTGGTGAGCTGATCGCCTGGATTATCGGTTGGGACCTGATCATGGAGTATGCTATTGGTAATATCGCCGTTGCCATCTCCTGGTCGGATTATTTCACAGGGCTGATGAGCGGGCTCGGGGTGAACATCCCCGATTATCTTACTGTTGATTACCTGACTGCTTCCAGGGGATACGAGCAGGCGATTGCCTCCCTTTCGAGGGGCATCCCTTTTGATCACCTCTCCGGAATGCTTCGCGAGGCCTTCACCGCATGGCAGAGCGCCCCGATGATCGGAGGCGTGAGGCTGATCGTTGATCTTCCTGCCTTTTCAATCGTCGTCTTCATCTCTGTCCTCGTTTATATCGGCATCTACGAAACCAAGGTGGCCGGCAACCTCATGGTGATTCTGAAGATTGCCATTCTGCTCCTGATCGTAACGGTGGGAGCATTCTACATCGATCCGGAAAACTGGGATCCCTTTGCTCCCAACGGTCTTACAGGCGTGCTGAAAGGGGTTTCCGGGGTCTTTTTCGCCTACATCGGTTTCGATGCCATCTCGACAACCGCCGAGGAGTGCAGGAATCCCAGGAAAGACCTGCCCCGCGCCATCATCCTGGCGCTGATCATTACCACGGTACTCTATGTCCTGATCAGCCTTGTCCTCACCGGGATGGTGCTCCACAGTGAACTGGGAGTGGGCGATCCGCTGGCTTATGCCTTCGACAAACTGCACCTGACAAAACTTTCCGGGATCATTGCTGTTGGCGCAGTCATCGCAATGGCAAGTGTCCTGCTGGTCTTCCAGGTGGGTCAGCCGAGGATATGGCTGAGTATGAGCCGCGACGGACTGCTGCCCAAAGCCTTTTCAAAGATTCACAGGAAATACAGGACTCCCTGGTTTGCAACGATAATTGCAGGGATCCTGGTAGCTATTCCATCCCTCTTCATGAACCTGACAGAGGTCACCGACCTGACCAGCATAGGAACCCTTTTTGCTTTCGTCCTCGTTTCGGGTGGTGTGCTGGTCCTGGATAAAGGAAGTACCCCTGCAGTGAAAGATTCGATCAGCGGGGGATTCCGCGTTCCTTACCTGAACAGTCGCTACTGGCTTCCCCTGATCTGGATCGGTGTCGCCATACTCCTTTACTACTGGAGGCCTCCCGAACTTCAGAAATTTGTTGCTCTTTTAAATCAGTCATCAGTCATCAGTCATCAGTCATCAGGCCTTAGTGCCCTGATCAGCCTTGAATTCCCCATCCTGCTTTTCATCATTGGAGCCGTTGTTCTGACCTTCTTCGCTATCTGGAAAAAGTTCAGCCTGATCCCGGTTCTCGGTTTGTTAACGAACTTTTACCTGATGGCCCAGCTCGGGATCACCAACTGGATACGGTTCCTTGTGTGGCTTGCGATCGGGCTTTTATTGTTTTTCATATACGGGATGAAGCATAGTAAACTTAGGAGGATAGGAGGATGGGCAAGTGACAAGTGACTAGTGACGAGTGACAAGTGGATTTTCGATTTACGATTTTGGAATTACGAATAACTAATTTCCATTTTCTGATTTCTAATGAC